>JBMNOD010000053.1:0-24361 GCA_050942875.1 Kiritimatiellia bacterium | reverse complement strand
AGCTTCCGCACCAAGGGGCAGGCGGTCAAGGCCTTCGAGCAGGCCGTCTGGCTCTACAACCACCGCAGGCCGCATACGAAGCTCGGCTATCGAATGCCGGCCGAAGTGCACGCCCAGGCGGCCTAGGAGGCGGGAACCGACCGCGTTGCGGCGCCTCGTCGCTCCGCCCTTGGCCCTTCGGGCCACCCCTTCGGGGGCGGGCTGCGCTCCTCTGCGCCGCGCCGCGCCGGCCCGGGGGCGCGCGCCAGTTGGCGCGCTGCGCCCCCGGCCTGGCGCCCCCAATGCGGCGCGGCGCAGGACGCGCCCCGTGGGACACGCGCCTTTGGTGCGGTTTCGCCCTTGGCGCGGCTCTTCAGCGGCTGTGATTCTACGTGGCTCATGAATCAGGAGGCTGAAGAAAAAAGTGTCAAATCGAAATCAGGACTTGACATGTTTTTGACAGACAACAGTCGGATGTGCTACCATTGCTGTCGTTGTTTAACTTCAGAGTTTTGGACGAGATGAAAGCAAAGGACAAGCATACCCGGGGGTTGGCGCTTGAGTCTCTTGCCTTCAAACTCATGCGACTTCTAGACATGACCTATGTGGCCACAAGGCTTCGTGGTGCTGCAACGGGTGGGGCTGAGGTGGATGTTATTTTTGAGTCCAGCAGGCTCGTGTTTTCGCGATGGCAGGTTCAATGCAAGAATACAGCCCGTGTGGCACTGGACGACGTTGCGAAAGAAGTAGGGCTTACCCATTTTTTGAAGAGCACCGTTATTGTCATTGTAACTACTGGTACTGTGGGATCCGAGGCACGGCGATACGCTGATAAAATTATGACCGATTCAAATCTTTGCATCGTAATGGTTGACGGGCGCGACATTGAAAAGATTTCAAAGACCCCACCTGTTATTGTTGATGTTTTCAATCGCGAAGCAAGGCAAGCGATGAGGCTCAAGGCTATTGAGTTGTAGGGAGTTTTTGATCATGGCTTCCCGGGAAATGCGAATGAGAACTTTTTGTGAAACCAAGCATGGGTGCATCATGCTTGGCGATTCACTTGATTTTCTTCGTTATCAGGAGGACTCGTCTGTTGATCTGGTCATGACGAGTCCGCCGTTCGGACTTGTGCGGAAAAAGGAATACGGGAATGTTGACGCCGATGAATACGTGGACTGGTTCCGACCGTTTGCGAAAGAAATCCGACGTATTCTAAAGAACACGGGTAGCTTTGTGATTGATCTTGGAGGTGCCTGGAACAAGGGACTTCCTACTCGGAACCTTTACCAGTTTAGACTGCTGATCATGCTTTGTGATGAGTTTGGATTTCATCTGGCCCAGGATTTTTACTGGTGGAATCCATCAAAGCTCCCAACACCTGCAGAATGGGTTACCGTACGTCGTGTTCGTGTGAAAGACGCCATCAATTGCGTCTGGTGGTTGTCACCCACTCCGTGGCCTCGAGCAAGCAACCGACGCGTCCTACAACCCTACAGTGCGAGCATGAAGAATTTACTGAGTAACGGATATCGGGCTATGAAAAGACCGTCAGGACACGACATAAGCGAGAAGTTCAGCACTGACAATGGAGCAGCCATCCCGCCCAACCTGCTTGCCATCCCCAATACTGAAAGCAACAGTTACTATTTGCGACACTGCAAGGAAAAGGGACTGAAAGCACATCCTGCAAGATATCCAGCAGAGCTTCCGGAATACTTTGTGCGAATGTTGACGGACACAAACGATTTGGTTGTTGATCCCTTTGCGGGCAGTTGTGTGACCGGAGAGGTCTGCGAACGGCTCAAACGTCAATGGGTATGCATTGACATGAACGAGGATTATTTGAAAGGCGCGCTCAGCCGGTTCGACGGGACTTCGCCAAAAAGAGACACCAAGGACGATGACATCTATTACCGAATATCACGCCCCGGGAATCTCTGGAAGGGCAATACGACCGGATCCCTCCCTGTGGATGGTGGAGCGAAACGGAGAGTGTAGCTTTAGTCTTTCGTCTTGGGGGCTGTCCATTTTGGTTCCTGCCCCTTGCTTTTTGGGGTTTCAGCCTTTGTCCTTTCATCCATTCACGCACCACGTTCATTTTTTCCATGAGCCTTTTTTCCGCCCCGCCCTCTGTCTTCGCCGTCGAGGACGAGTATCAGATTTGCATCCCGGCCGAATCGGCCTGCACGGCCTGGGTCCGGATCGGCGGCCGCGTCCACTACGACCATGCCAACGGCATCCTGCGTTCTGGGCGTCCGGTCCACATCGTGCGCGTGCCTCGCGCGGAGCTTGATGCCGCCAAGGCCTACATCGTCTTTCTGCGTCCGATGATCGAGCGGCGACCCTACCGATCCGTTACGGGGGAGATCGAGAGCTTCCCGTGTTCCTTCACGCCCATTCCGGAAGACCAGGCCGACCTGCGCATCGTGAACCTTGCGGATGCGCACAGCCTTGTCGAGTCGCCCGTCCGCGCAGGGCTGGCGGCCTTTGACGGCCCGCCGGATCTGCTCGTCCTCAACGGCGACATTCCGATGGATTGCGGCGTGCCGGAGCATCTCAAAGTGCCGTTCGTCATTGCCGGACGCATTACGAAGGGCGGCGCGCCGTGCGCTTTTGCGCGCGGCAACCATGACATGCGCGGCGTCTGCGCCGAGCAGTTCGCGGAAATCACGCCGAATCGCAACGGTCTGACCTACTACACGTTCCGCGTCGGCCCGGTGTGGGGCGTTGTGCTCGATTGCGGCGAAGACAAGCCCGACGACCACGAAGAATACGGCCACACCATCGCTTGCAAAGCCTTCCGGGACGAGGAGGAAGCGTGGCTGCAGGAGGTCGCCGATCGCGGCGCTCCTGAGGATGCGAAAGTGCGGCTTGTGATCTGTCACATTCCGCTTTGCCGCCGATCCCGTCCTCCTTTCGACAGCGAACAGGATCGCCACGCGCGCTGGTGCCGCCTCCTGGCGAAGCTCAATCCGACGCTCTTGCTCACGGGGCATGCGCACAAGTGCTTTGCGGAAATGCCGGGCGGCCCGCACGACACCCATGGCCAGCCATGCCTGCACATTTGCTCCTCGCATGTCAAAGTCGAGACGGAGGAGTTCACGTGCGGCGCGATTGTCGTTTCACCTTCCACCGTCCGCGTCCGCTACGTGAACGAAAAGGACGAGAAGACGGAAGAGGAAGTGTTTGAAATTTGAAATTTGGGATTTGGCTGTGGCGGCTGCGCCAGCGGAAACTTCTCTCTTCTCTCCACTCCCTTCTCACCATTCAAGCGTTTCCCACGCGCGGCCGTCGCGGGCGAGGAGGGCGTCGGCGGCGTCGGGGCCGGTCGAGCCGGGTTCGTAGTCGTGGAGGGGGCAGGCGTCGGGGTCGTTCCGCCAGCGTTCGAGCACGGGGGTGAAGAGCGCCCAGGAGGCGGCGATCGTGTCGTTGCGCACGAACAGCATGGGGTCGTGGAGCATGGCGTCGAGCAGGAGCCGGGCGTAGCCGTCGGGGCGGGGCGCCCGGGGCGCGAGGTCGGCGTAGCGGAACGACAGCGGCAGGTCGCCGATGCAGAACTTGGGGCCGGGGATTTTGGCTTGGAGGTGGAGGCGGACGCCTTCGTCGGGCTGGATCCGCAGGGTGAGCTTGTTCGGGGCGAATGCGCCGAAGATGTCGTTGGGGGTGGGCTTGAAGACGAGGGTCACGGTGGTGACGCGGGTGGCGAGGCGTTTGCCGGAGCGCAGGTAGAACGGCGCGCCGCGCCAGCGCGGGGTGTCGATCTCGAGCTTGATGGCGGCGAACGTTTCCGTGTCGGAGTCCGGCGCGACGCCGGGTTCGGCGCGGTAGCCGCGGTATTGGCCGCGCACGAAGACGGCGCCCGGGTCGTCGAGGGGGAAGGGGCGGATGGCGCGGACGACGTCGAGCCTGGCCTGGTGGATGGCTTCGGAGTCGAAGGACGCCGGGGGTTCCATGGCGACGAGGGCGAGCAGTTCGAGCAGGTGGTTCTGGAACATGTCGCGCACGGCGCCCGCCTTGTCGTAGTAGGCCGCGCGGTTTTCGACGCCGAGCGTCTCGGCGGCGGTGATCTGGACGTGGTCGACGAAGTCGGCGTTCCAGACGGGGTTGAAGAGGAGGTTGGCGAAGCGCAGGATGACGATGTTCTGGACGGTGTTCTTGCCGAGGTAGTGGTCGATGCGGTAGATCTGGTCTTCGCGGACGTGTTGCTTGAGGAAGGCGTCGAGCGCCTCGGCGGTGCGCAAGTCGGAGCCGAAGGGCTTTTCGACGAGCAGTTGGCGCTTCGGCGACGTCGGGGTGTCTTCCGTCAGAAGCCCGGTCTCGGCGAGGCGGCTGATGATCGGCTGCATGGCGCCCGTCGGCACGGCAAGATAATAGAGGCGGTTGAAGGGCGCGGGCGTCTCCAGACGGTCGAGGGCGCCGAGGCGCTGGGCGAGGCGGGCGAAGGACGCCGGGTCGCCGGCGTCGAACGGTTCGTAGCCGAGGCGGTTCAGGAAGGTGTCGCGCACGTCCGCGGGTGCGTCGGCGGGGAGCGCCTGGGCGATGCGTTCGCGGAAGGCCGCGTCGTCGAGGGCGGTGCGGCCGCAGCCGACGATGCGGGAGGTGGCGTGCAGGAGCGAGAGGGCGTGGAGCTCGTAGAGCGCGGGCAGGAGCTTGCGCGCGGCGAGGTCGCCGGTCGCGCCGAAGAGGACGACGACGCAGGGCGCGGCGTTGATCTCCATGCAGAAGCGTGTGGACGGGGTGGTGGCGTGGTTTGCTGTCATGCAATCATTAGACTCGATCAATCCGACAGGCGCAGCATGGGGAACGCGGTGGAATCCTTGGCCTCGCCAAGGCCGGGGGCGATGCGGACGAAGCCTTCCCGCAGGGAGCCGTCGTTGTCGTTGACAATCAGGTTGAAGCGGAATCCCGCTTTGCGGATCGATTCCGTCAAACCAAGCTTTGCATAGGGCAGGGCGAGCTCATAGCGCAGGCCGCCGGGCATGGTCGCGCATGAGGCGTCAAAGTCTTCGGCGTCGACGTTGATTCCAGTCGGAACGGTCCAGACCGCGCGGAGCATCTGTCCATCCGTTCCCAACGCCGCGCCGATTTCCAGCAAGGGAAGGCGGCCTGGATGTTGAATGGCCAATTGGACGCTGTCGCCTCGCCAGATGTCGGGCGCTTTTTCATTCTGCACATGGACGTCGTCGCGCACGTCGACGCGCAGGCGCAGGGCGTCGCCTTGATTCCAGGCCCAGATTTTTGCGCTTAGATCATCCGGCCCTTTCCAGACCATGGCGGCAAGCGCGGGATCGGCTTGGCAGAAACTGAAGCAGTCGCCGGGCTTGTCGAGCGTCCAGTCCGCCTTGCGTCCCTCGGGAGCGGCTTTGCCGATGCTGCGTACGACGGGGATCGTGTGGTGGATCGAACCGTTCCACGGCGTGCCGACGACGTCGAATCTCAGCTTGGCGGTAGATTTGACGTCGTTCGCGGCCGGGGCTTTGAAGGTCAGCGGCGCCTGCGTGCTTCCCTTGGCCTCGACGGTGACGGTGCGGGCGGCGGTCTCGCCGGACGCATCGCGCCATGAGAGACGAACCTTGATGTCGCGACCGAGCGGATTGGCGAGCGCCACCGTCGCGTCAATGGGCTGTTCGGGTGGCGTTTCGCCGGGGAGGTGCATCTGTGCGAGCGTTCCGGCCATGTCGGGAAGCGTCGATCCTGGCGGGAGTTCCAGATAATACGGGTCGGAGACGGGCTGGACGAGCGCCACGCCGTCCACAAGGGGGATTGCGCGGTGATCGCCCATGATGTCGGCCTTGTGGGCGGGTTGATCTCCGCAACGCAGCAGAATGGGAAGATTGGGCGCATTGTCATCTTCCTTCCACAAAACGACGACCCGGTTTCGCGAAGAGGAGAATACGGGCGCGTAAGTGCCGGGGCCGGTGTTCAAGTCGCCGACAAACCGGGCGCCCTGCAGACGCCGGACGATCTCCGCATAGGCGGCGAATGCGGCCTTGGGGCGGAAGCGGGCGGTGACGAGGCCGTAGTTGTGCTCCATGTCCAGCGGGTCTTCGCCGTCGTTGCGGAGGTCGTACCAGGTGTAGCCGATGGCGCCGCGGGACATGGCGAAGGCGATTTTCTTGACGAGGGTCGTGGCCTGGCTGCGTTCGCCGATGCAGGCCGAGCTGATCGCGGTTTCGTTGAAATAGAGCGGGCGGGGATGCGTCATGCGAGCCCGGATGCGTTGCAATTCGCCATCGACGGCGCATTGAAATTCGCTGAAGGCGCCGTGTTGGTGGAAGGCGTGGATGTCAAACGAATCGGAGGCCTCGGCCAAAACACGTTCCTGGAGATTGTAGTTTTTCATGCGCCCTTGATGTTCGAGGACGGTCGCGAAGCCTCCGGTGAGCAGCCGCGCGGAAGGGTCGGCGCGACGGAGCTCTTCGCATGCCGCTCGCAGGATGAGGAGGTATTCGTCGGTTGTGCCGCGCCAAAATCCCAGATCGGGTTCGTTCCAGACCTCGTAGAGGCGGATTTTGCCTTTGTAGCGGTTGGCCATCGCCGCCACGTAGCGTCGCCATGGGGCTTCCTCGGGCGCGCCGAAAAGCGAGATTTGCCAAGCGTCGGCCTGGCGGTTCTTGTAGGCCTCGGCTTGAGCCGTCCGGCGTGCCGGCGAGATGGCGTGGGAGGGGCTGAAGCCCAGGATCGGCTGCGTCTCGATGCCGTGTTTCGCGGCAAGGGCAACGAGTCTGTCTTGCGTCTCCCAATGCCATTCGCCGGGCTTGGGCTCGATGCGGGCCCAGGCGTCGCTGAGGCGCATGACGGTTGCGCCTGCGGCGGCGGCGGCTTGGATTTCCAGCTCCTGCTCGCTTTCCGGGGAGCGTTCCGTGTGGCTGCAGATGCCGAAGAGAAAGTCGTTGGGCCCGCTGCTTCGTTCAACGGGGTCGTTGATGACGAAAGGCGCTTTGCAGCGGATTGGCTGGCCGTCGAAGGTCAAAGTGCAATCGAGGCGCTGGATGCCAGGACGACGCTCGTGCAGGATGATGGGGAGGCGTGTCTGGCCGCCGGCGGGGACGCTCCCGGTTCCAGAGACGTCGAGCGCCTCGCCGTTGAATCCTGTGATTTTCCCTTTGAACGAAATCTGCACGGGGCGGTTGCAGGGGTTCGTGACGGCAAAGGCGCAGGTGTACGCGCCCGTGGCGTTGACCAGAAACGGGAAGCGGTCGGTGGCGAGCGAGACGCCGGGGAAGGCCTCGGAACGGACGTTGTCGATGAGGACTCGTCCGGCGGGAACGTCGCTGGAGGCGAAGAGCACCGCAAAGCCGCCGAGTTTCAGGGGATGGTCCGCTCGACCGTCGTTGTCGCCGCCCCAGTGGGCTTCCGGATTGTCGAGGTCGATGGGGACGGTCAGCGCATGCCAGCCCGCCGTGGTGGCGTGCGGCACTTTGGCGGACCATTGAAACATCTCGTGTTTGGCGTCGATGAGCCGGATGGAGACATGGACGATGGCGGGCGAGGCCGGCGTCCAGACGTCCAGGGACAGGGCGACCGAGGCCTCGTTGGCGAGCGCGGGGATCGGCACGGGATTCCGATAGGCGGATTCAACCCAGCGCGCATGGGGGAACGGCCATGAAAACGCAAGGGCGCGTCCTTTCGAAGGGTCTTCGTGGACCGCTTCCGTGGTGACGGTCACGGCGGCGGACGAAGGCAGGCCCGGGTCGGCGCGCTCGAAGTCGTCGATGAGCACGGGCGCAGAAAACAGCGATCGACCCGCGAGGGCAAAAAAGAGAAGGGTCCAATTCGGCTTGATCATGTTGTCTGGCTGATCCGAACAGAGCTGTTCAACGGGGTCGTCTTTTTTTGAATGTGCTCAACGGATGGTGACGAGCGTGCCAAGGGGCGTATGGGTCAGGGTGCCCGTGGCGGTGTTGAACTTCCAGCCGCCGCTGGTGTAGGTTCCGTCGCCTTTTTGGGTGAATGCGGCGCCATCGGCGAGAGCCAGGCCGAAGGTGGTTGCATGGAAGGTCTCGGTCAGGGAGGCGACGTCAACGAGCTGCCAGTCGCCATAAACCGAGGGGCCGCTTGGGGGATTGATTCGGAACAAGCCGTTGAAATTGACGGCGCCGGTGCCTTGGATGGTGTTGCAGGTGAAATCGCCTTGGAGCGCAAAGTGCATTTCGCCGCCTGCGGCGTACGTCAGCGTGCCTGCATTGACGGTGGTTGCGCCCGTGTAGGTGTTGGCGCCCATGAGGATCAGCGCGCCGGCGCCGTTTTTCGTCAGGCCGCCGTCGATTGCCGCATCGTCGGCGACGGGTGAATGGCACAAGCCGGCTTGGATGTGGCATGTTCTTCCATTGGTATCGATGAATGCGCCGCCATTGCGCACATTGGCGGGGCTTGCGTTGAAAGCGTAGTTCGCGTTGTCGTTGGTCGAGTAGGGCCAGTTGTAGGTTGTCGCCTTCAGCGTGCCTCCGTTGAAATTGAACGCATTGTTTCCCGTGCCGTGCAGGGGAATGGGTTGTGTCAGCTCGACCAATCCTCCATCGAGGTTGAACGTTGCGCTGCCGCCCCGTGTGCCGCCGCGCAGCGACATTCGGAAGAACGAGATGGTCCCCCCGGTTATGGTGAGGACGCAGTTGCTCGGACCGTTTTCGTTGATGTAGAGCGTGTCCCACAACTCGAAGCGGAGCAGTCCGCCGTTGACGTTGAGCTTTCCTCCCCCGTGGAAGTTTCCGATGCTGGAAACCGTGCTGTTTGAATTTGTCAGAATCAGCGTTCCACCGTTGATGGTCAGCTCTCCGTTGTTGATTTTAAAGACGTTGAGCAAGGTTTGGCCCTCGGCTTCCGTGTAGATCAAAGGATGGTTGCTCCCGTTCTCGACGGACAAGGAGTCGCCGCTTGTGGAAGCGCCTCCGGATGGCGGCTTTCCGTTTGCGGGATCCCAGTTTGCGGCGGTTTGCCAATCGCCGTCCGTCTCCCCTGTCCATTTATAGGCGACCGCGGCATGGGCCACAGGCGATGCGAGGACGATTGTCGCGATAATGACAGCATGGAGCTTTGCGGATGAAATTGCGAGTGTTTTTTTCATGTTCATGTGCCTTTTTGCATTTGTCCATGTTCACAGCCTTTTGCCATTTGAACAGAACGGTGTCATTATAGCATGGCGTTTTGCCTCAAAGTCAAGGAGGAAGCGTCGAGGAGCGCGTCAACATGTTGTCGCACATCCAGGGGGCAGGCCCCAGGGTTCAAGGCCGCGTTCACGATCCTCCCGTCGACTTGTACGCTTGCGTGCGCCTCTGCGCTGTGTACGGCTGCGAAGAGACAAAGCCGACGTCATCGACGCCCCCGGTGCGGTGCCATTTGCTCTCTTTCGACTTCTGCCAAACCAGGGTCCGGGGCGCTCCGGCGGAAACCCCTCTCTCCTCGCTACGCTCTACGCCCTTCTCTAAAAACCCTCTTTTTATTGTGCTCTGGGCGGCGACATGATAGAATGCGCACTTGCTTTATTATTAACGCGGCCTGCGCTGTGATCGCGGGCGGAATGGAGCAACATGGACGATTTTAACAAAGCCGACCCTACGGCGTTCACGATCGATGAGGAGATCATTGGTCGATATTCGGAGATGGTGAGACAAGTCACCACCATCAAGCCCGAGCTCTATACGCAGTTCAACGTGAAGCGCGGCCTGCGCAACGCGGATGGCACGGGCGTGCTGGTTGGCTTGACCTCTGTTGGCTCCGTCATTGGCTACGCGGTGTTCGATCAGCAAGTCCAGCCGATTCCCGGCTTGCTGCTCTACCGCGGGATCGAGTTGCGCGACTTGGTCAAGGGCTTCCAGACGGACGGACGGCTGGGCTTCGAGGAAACGGTCTTCCTGCTCCTTTTCGGGCGTCTGCCGACGCGTGCCGAGCACGAGGAGCTCTTTGGCCTGCTCAACGAGCTGCGCCCTCTGCCCAAGAACTTCAAGGAGGAGGCGATCATCCACATGGCCAGCCCGAACGTGATGAACAAGCTGGCGCGGTGCGTGTTGGCCTCGTATTCCTTTGACACGGATCCCGACAACGTCTCCATCGAGAAGGTGGTGAAGCAGTCGCTCCGCTTGATCGCCCAGATCCCCACCTACGCCGTCTATGGCTACCAGGCGAAAGCCCACTACTTCATGGGGCAGAGCCTCCACATGCGCAACACCGGCCCCGGCCTGAGCACGGCCGAGCACATTCTCCGCCTGCTGCGCCCCTACAGCCAGTACACGCGGCTCGAAGCCGAAATCCTCGACCTCTGCCTCGTGCTGCACGCCGAACACGGCGGCGGCAACAACTCCACCTTCACGACCCACGTCGTCTCCTCGACGTTCACCGACACGTATTCCGCGATCGCGTCCGCGATCTTGTCGCTCAAGGGCCCCCGCCACGGCGGCGCGAACTTGCAGGTGTGCCGAATGATGGAGGACATCAAGTCGAACATCAAGAAGTGGGACGATCGCAACGAGGTGACCGACTATCTGTGCAAGATTCTCGACAAGGAGGCGTTCGACCGCAGCGGTCTCATCTATGGCCTGGGCCACGCCGTTTACAAGGTCTCCGATCCGCGCGCCGAGATCCTCAAGGAGAAGGCGGCGCAGCTCGTCGCCGAGAATCCGGCGTTCGAGGCGGAGTTCAACCTCTACAACCTCGTGGCCGAAATCGGCACCCAGCTCTTCCTTGAGCGCAGCAAGACGGGGTTTGGGCTCTGCGTGAACGTCGATTTCTATTCGGGCTTTGTCTATAAGATGCTGGGCATCCCGATCGACTTGTTCACGCCGCTTTTCGCGATCGGCCGCATGCCCGGATGGGCTGCGCACCGCCTGGAGGAGCTCAACACGGGCAGCCGGATCATCCGGCCGGCCTACAAGTGCATCCAGCCGAACGTGGCCTACGTGCCCATCGACCAGCGCGGCTAGCGCCGCGCATGTCGAGCCTGCCGCTCCCTTTGCATCCATGAGCCGTCCGGTGCTCCATCTCGCCCCCATGGCGGACGTCTCCGACGCCCCCATGCGGGCGATGTCGCGCCGCGGCGGCGCCGATGTCTGCACCACCGAGATGGTCTGCGCCGAGGGGCTTGTGCGGGACTCGTCCCGCACCCGGGCGCTCATGACGCGCCTGCCGGAGGAGGGGCCGCTCGTCGTCCAGCTCTACGGGGGCGACCCCGGGAGCATGGCCGCCGCCGCCGAGATGGCGGAGGCGCACGGGGGCTTCGTCGGCATCGACGTCAACGCCGGCTGCCCGGTGCCCAAGGTGCTCCGGTGCGGCGCGGGCGCCGCGCTGCTGCGCGATCCCGCCCGCCTCGGGCGTTTGGTCGCGGCGATGAAGGCGCGCACGGCGCTGCCCGTCACGGTGAAGACGCGCATCGGCTCCGCCCCGGGGCGGGTGGCGATTTTCGACATCATCCGCGCCGTGGAGGACGCCGGGGGCGACGGCCTGGCCATCCACGGGCGCTTCGCCTCGGCCGGACACGTCGGCCCCGTCGATCACGGCCTTCTCCGAAGGGCCGTCGAGGCGACGCGCCTGCCGGTCGTCGTCAACGGCGGCGTGAACAGCGCGGCGGACGCGCTGGCGCTGTTCCAGGCGACCGGCGCCGCCGGCATCATGGTCGGGCGCGGCGCCATGGGCAACCCGTGGCTGTTCGGCGAAATCGCCGCCGCGCTCGAGGGCGCGCCCGCGCCGTCCGCGGGGCGCACGCCGGCGACGGCGCTGGCCGCGCTCCAGGCGCATCTGGCGCTGGCGGTGGAGTTTCACGAGGCGCTCCGGCGGCGCTACCCGGATGTGGCGCCCGACGATGCCGAGGCGCGGGCGGTGGCGAGCTTCCGGCTCCATCTTTTCAATTATTTCAAGGGCTTTCCGGGCGTCTCGACGCTCCGCCGCGACATGGCGCGCTGCCGCACGGTCGCCGACGTGGTCGAGGCGGCGGGTTCGCTGGCGGCCCGATGTGGAGGAGAGACATGAGCGCCGGACAGTCGATGCAGGAAGCCCCGAAGAAGACGGTGGCGGCTCGGAAGATCCTCGCCGTGGTCGTCAACTGGAACGGCGCCGAGATGACCCGCGACTGCTGCGCCTCGCTCGCGTCGCAGACGCACCGGAATGTGCAGGTGCGCGTCGTGGACAACGGCTCCACGCGCCATACGGTCGAGGAACTCCGCGCCCTGTGTCCCGGCGCCGAGGTGGTCGGCACGGGACGGAACCTCGGGTTCGCCGGCGGCGTGAATGCCGGGCTTCGGGCGGGCGAGGTCTCCAGCAGTGGACGCCGGCCCGCCGGGCCCGGGGGGCCCCCCCCGGGTGGGGGGGGGGGGGGGGCCCCCCCGCGTCCACCTGACGGGGCGGCGGGGTCGCCGCGTCCACTCGACGGGTTCGACTACGTGTGGCTGGTCAACAACGACGCCGTTTGCGATCCCGATGCGCTGGCGCGCCTGCTGGCCGTGGCGGAGGCCGATCCGCGCCTCGCCGCCGTCGGGTGCGCGATGCGCGAATCGGACGGAAGGGGCGGGGAGCGCCGGGTCGCCGCCGGCAAGCGGATGCGTCCGCCGTTCTACATTCCGTTGGAGCCGCGGGAGGGCGAGCCGCCCGACTATCTTTGCGGCGCATGCGTGCTCATGCGCCGCGAGGCGCTGGCGGATGTCGGGCCGCTCGACGAAGGCTTCTTCTTTTTCTTCGAGGATGCGGACTGGTCGTTCCGGGCCGTGGCGAAAGGCTGGCGGCTGGGCGTGGCCGACGGCGAGCCGGTGCGCCATCTTGGCGGCGGCACGATCCGCCGCAATTCCCGGAACCGCTCGCGCTTCTACCGTGCCGGCCATGTGCTGTTTTTGCGACGGCACGCCCGCTTTCCGCTTCTCGCCGCGCTGCCGCCTTTCCTGTACCGCCTCGCAGCGGAGATGCTGCGACTTGAGTTTTCCGCAGCGCGGGGCAGCATTGAGGGGTTCTTTGCAGCGCCTACAGATCGAAGAGCTCGCGGACGTCGTCCCAGGTGAGCTTGGCGATGGTCTGTTCGTCGGATTCGACGGTGGCGCCGATGATGGCGCGTTTGCGGCGCTGCATGTCGAGCACCTTCTCTTCGACGGTGTCGGCGGTGATCATCTTGAGGCAGTAAACAGTCTTTTTCTGGCCGATTCGGTGGGCGCGATCCGTGGCCTGGTCCTCGACGGCGGGGTTCCACCAGGGGTCGAAGTGGATGACGGTGTCGGCGCCCGTGAGGTTGAGGCCCGTGCCGCCGGCCTTGAGGCTGATGAGGAAGAGCGGGATCGTGGGGTCGGTGTTGAACTTGTGGACGCTCTCCATGCGATCCTTCGAGGCGCCGTCGAGGTAGCAATACCGGATGTCGCGTTTGTCGAGCTCGTCGCGGATGAGGCCGAGCATCTTCACGAACTGGCTGAAGACGAGGATGCGGTGGCCCTGGCCGGTGGCTTCGTCGAAGATGTCGAAGAACTGCTCCATCTTGGCGGAGGGCTCCGCGGCCTTGGCGGCGGCGGGGTTCACGTCGGCCAGCAGGCCGAGGTGGCAGCAGACCTGGCGCAGGCGCAGCAGCGCCGCGAGGATCGCCATGCGGGACTTGTTGAAGCCGTCCCGCTGGACGCTCTGGCGGATTTCCATGCGCGAGGCGTAGAGGATTTGGTCGTAGACGGCCTGCTGGTCGGGGGAGAGGCGGCTCCAGGAGAGCTTGGAGATTTTTGGCGGGAGATCCTTGGCCACGTCGATCTTCTTTCGGCGCAGGAGGAAGGGGTGGAGCTTGCGGCGCAGGCGGATCTGCGCGGATTCGTAGAGATCGTCGCCTGGGACGGAGAGCGGGATTTCGTAGTTGGCCCTGAATTCGTCGTAATGTCCCAGGTAGCCGGGCATCAGGAAGTCCATGATCGACCAGAGGTCGGCGACGCTGTTTTCCATCGGGGTGCCGGTGAGGACGAGGTGGGCGCCGCCTCGGAGCTGCTTGACCGAGGTGGCGTTCTGGGTGGCGCGGTTCTTGATGTTCTGCGCTTCGTCGAGGACGATCGCCGAGAACATGCGGTGGCGGTAGGTCTCGATGTCGCGGCGCAGGAGGGCGTAGGAGGTGATGACGAGGTCGTAGTCGTCGAACCTGTCGAAGTTCTCGTGGCGCTGGGCGCCGGCCATCGTGAGCACGCGCATGTCGGGGATGAAGTGCTTGGCTTCGTGCGCCCAGTTGTCGACGAGGCTGGTCGGGCAGACGACGATGGCCGGGTGGCCGGCGTATTCCGCGTGGATGCGCGGGAGCGAGAGCCAGGTGAGCGCCTGGAGCGTCTTGCCGAGGCCCATTTCGTCGGCGAGGATGCCGCCGAGGCGGTTGGCTTCGAGGAAGCGCAGCCAGGAGAGGCCTTCCTTCTGGTAGGGGCGGAGGATGCTGCGCAGGGGCTCTTCCAGCGCCACGGGCTCGAGCTTCGTCTTGCGGTTGTGGTTGTCGGCGTAGTCGCGCCATTCGGCGGAGCGGTACTTCGCGCGGAGCATTTCGCCGTCGAGGTCGTCGATGGACGCCTTGATGTAGGGGGCGTGGACGTTGCTGACGCGGACGAAGCCGGGGCGCGAGCCGGCGACGGAGTTGCAGTCCTGCAGGACGTCGTGGAGCGACTTGACGGCGTCCATGTCGAAGATGATCGCTTCGTCGCCACGTTTGATGAAGGAGTCGCGCATGGAGATGGCGCGGAAGATTTCGGCGGGCGGGATCGGGCGGCCGTGGATGCCCTGGAAGGTGTAGCCGATCTCGAAGCTGTTGGCGCCGCGCGTCTGTTCGACTTCGACGATGGGGATGGCGCGTTCGAGGCGCTGGTTGTAGTCGCCGAGCTCGGAATCGAGGAAGACCTTCCAGCCGGCGCGTCGGAGCACGTGGACCTGGGTGCCGAGGAAGTTGAGCACGGCGCGTTCGCCGACGAGCGTGTCGATCTTGTTGCCGGTTTCGGCGGGGATGCCCAGGGTGCGCAGCCTGTCGAGCGCGTGGCGCTCGTATTCGATGTTGCGCACGGTGTAGAGGTAGAAGTCGTGTTCGTCGGGGAGGGCGAAGTCGCCGCGCGGGTCGTTGGCGCCGGCCACGACGTCGACGTCGTCGTACTGGGCGAAGAGCGTCATGGAGATCGAGGCGGGGGAGCCCTTGACCTTCAGGGAGAGCTCGGGAATGCCGGCCTGCATGGTGAAGAGGTCGCGGTCGATCTCCTCCCGGAGCTCGATCTGCTGCCGGAGGACGTCGATCTCGTTCTTGAAGAATCCGAGGGTGCCTTTGCGCGGGATGGCGACGGTCTCGAAATAGACCTTCTGGTAATGCCCGGGGAGGACGCTCTCCAGCGGCCAGAAGACGCCGTCGTGGAAGACGTAGCCCTTGCTGCCGAAGACGACGTACTTGAGGTCGGCGCCTTCGGGGGCCCCGGGGACGTCGGTCGTGAGGATGAGCAGGATTTCGCCCGTGTCGCGATCCATGTCGATCATGAGCTTGGAGACGACGGGCGTTCTTTCGATGCGGAAGGGGTTGCCGCCGGAGCGGTAGAGGGGGCGGTCCTGGGCGCCGAGCATGGCGAGGATGCCGACGAAGTCGGCCTTGGTGAGGACGACGGGCTTCGTCATGTCGCCGGACTGGATGTCTTCGAGCACGAAGAGCATCGTGTCGTCGACGGGGCCGGGCTTGAGGGGGATGCGGCGCTGGGCGATGTAGTCGAGCGAGACGGGGTTGCCGCCGCCGGGCATCAGGGCGGTGCAGGTCAGCGGGATTTCGCCGGCCACGAAGTCGTCGTGCCAGCTTTCGCGGACGCGCAGCCGGATTTCGGCCGGGTGGCCTTTTGCGTAGTCGCGGGTGACGACGAGGCCCTGCTTGACGGCCTGGGAGACGCGCTCGGCGATCTGCCGCTCCTGCTCCTTTTCGGCCGTGCGCGCCTTGCCCTGGGCGATGCGGTTGAGGCGGATCGCGGCGGCCACGATGTGGATGCAGACGCGTCCTTCGTTCTGGCTGATGGAGCAGGGGCAGAGGTTCTCGACGAGGCCGGACTTGTACACCTTGAACCGCGTCTTCAGCACATGGCTGGCGTAGCGGAGGACGGCTTCGCCGTAGGGTTCCTCGTACTTGGCGGAGAGGACTCCGCCTTTGCGGCAGTATTGTTCGAGCGCCTCGTTGTAGAGCTGTTCGCCTCCCCAGGCCTTGATCTGCCGTTCCGTAAGCTTGAACTGGCCGCTCATCCTCTTCTGACCATCAAGACGTCCATCATGTCGCCTTCCGTGCGCGAAGCGAGCAGGCGGGCGCGGCCGTCGGCGTCGAGCGTCTTGCCGATGTGCGAGATCACGCGCAGGTGCGGCGAATCGGCCTCCCGCGGGGAGAGCGTCAGCACGACGATGTTGACGACGGACTTGTCGAGCGTGGGGTAGTCGGCGATGCCGCTGTGCACGACGGCGATGGCGCCGATGAGCGAGTCGACGGCGTCCGTGCGGGCGTGCGGGATGGCGATGCCGTTTTCGAGGCCCGTGGACATGACGGCCTCTCGTGCGAGCAGGTCTTCCATGGCGGCCTTGGCGTCGGTGATCAGCCCGCGTTCGGCCAGGCGGTCCACGAGGAGCTGGATGATGCCGTCGCGCGAGTTGACCGTGATGCTGGGGATGAAGGTGAAATTGCGGATGGCTCGCGCCAGGTCGGCCTCGATGCGGGGGGCCTTCGCTTCGCTGCCGTTCTCGCCGGGGATTCCGCCCAGGTGCCTGGCCAGATCCGTGGTGGTGACCGGCTTGGCCAGCTCGTTGGCCAGGTGCGTGAGCTCCGCCGTGACGGCGAGCACGGCGGTCGCCACGAAGCGCTCCTCGCGCGGCGAGCATTCGAAGTGCAATTCCGCGCCCTTGCGTTGCAGGCCGATTTCCACGTCGTCGCGCCGGACCTGCCAAATCGAATCCTCGTGGCTGAGCAGGTGGGTGAAGAACCCTTCGGCGCGGAAGGCGTCGATGAGCTTGGAGCACATCGTCTCGGCGACTTGGACCGAGGGCATGGCGAAGGAGAAGGGGCGGGAGGTCTCGTGCGCCGGCTTCGGGTGGCGGAGGCCGCTTCTGCCGTTGTAGAGCTTGACGAGCATGGGCGGGGCGATGAGCGTGGTGACGAGCGTCATGAGGATGCCGATGCCGAACTCGTCCGATTTGAGGTACCCGTTCGAGAGGCCGATGCCGGCGACGATCAGCGCGACTTCGCCGCGCGGGATCATGCCCGTGCCGATGCGCAGCGCGCCCAGACCGTTGAAGCCGAAGAAGAGCGCCGGGATCGAGCAGCCGACGATCTTGGCGACAATGGCCAGCACCGTGTAGATCGTCCCGAAGATCAGCACCGCGGGCTGGATGAGCTTGCCGACGTCCACCATCATGCCCATGACGCAGAAGAAGATCGGCACGAGGAACGAGTAGATCGGCGTGAGGTTTTCCTGGATGACGTAGCGGATGTCCGTGCGGCTCAGCGCCAGGCCCATCACGTACGCGCCGATGATCATCGCCAGCCCCATCGACTCGAAGAAGCCCGAAAGGATCAGCGCCAGGCCGAACGACAGGATCGCGATGTCGAGCGGGCTTCTGAAGAGCTTGAGCAGGCCGCTGATGCGCCGCGCCGCCAGGACGCCGATCACCGTCGCGCCGATCCAGATGCCGAAGGCCTTCGCGGCGATGGCGCCGATGTGGCCCCAGTCCACGCCGGACGAGCCGTCGGACTGCGCGCCGATCACGCCGAGGCCGATCGCCAGCACGATGATGCCGAGCACGTCGTCGATCACCGCGCCCGCCATGGTGGTGACGCCTTCCTCGGAGTCGATGCACTTGCGCTCCGACAGGATGCGCGCGGTGATGCCCACCGAGGTCGCCGTGCTCATGATGCCGAGGAAGAGCGCCTCGGCCGAGAGGAAGCTGATCGGCCCCGTCCCCAGGATCTTCGGCAGCAGGAACACGGCGGCGCAGCTTCCGAAGAGGAACGAGACGACGACGCCGCCGATGCCGACCATGGTCCCGGCAAACGAGTAGCGCACGAACATCTTCATGTCCGTCTCCACGCCGGAGAGGAAGAGCAGCACGATCGAGGCGACGGTGCAGAAGCCGTAAAGCTCCGGGGTGACGGGGAACGCGCCGCCCGCGACGGTCTGGAAGACGCCGTTGGGGAAGGCCGATCCCAGCTTGAGGCCGCCGAGCGCGTAGGGGCCGATCAGGATGCCGGACGCCAGCTCGCCCAGCACCCCCGGGAGATTGAACTTCACGGCCAGCATCCCCCCGACGCGCGCCGCGAAGAGGATGATGCCCATTTGGATGACGAGCAACGTCATCTTGTGGGTCAGGCTCGGCTCCGCGCCGCCCTCGGAGGCAAAGGCGCAGAGCGTCATCGAAAACAGGGCGAGGGAGGAGAAGAAGAACTTGCGTTTCATAGTCACCTGAATACCAAAAAACACCTTCTGCCACTGGACAGAAGACAACATGGGGGCATTCCGAAGTCATTACAAGGAACGCCAATGTAGTGTACTCTGATGACATGATAAAAGTCAAATAATAAAAATAAATAAAACAGATTGGGGTTTGACATTGCTTTCAGGTTTCGGGATAATTTCGGTTTGAATCCATCCAAGATCCATCATGTTCGTTTCTCGGGGAGTCTCGATGAAGATCAAGCTGCTTGTTGCTTTCAATGTTGCGGCGTTTGCCATGTTCGCCTTTTCCGCCGCGCCCTATCAGGGTGCGGATTTTCGTGAAATCATCGCCACGGCCAAGCGTCAGGCGCAGCCCGCCGTGCTGTACGTGACGTGCATCGTCGAGAGCACCGAGCGGGGCAAGCTTGCCTCGAAAGGCGTCTCGGGCAGCGCGTTCACGATTTCCGCCGATGGCGAGTTCGTCACGAACTGGCATGTCGTTGACAAGGCCACGTCGATCCGCTGCCTGATCTCGGATGGGCGCCATTTCGAGGCGGATTGCATCGGGTCGGACAAATCGATGGATCTCGCCCTCTGCAAGCTGCGCCTGAAGGAGGGCGAGACGGTGCCGTATGCGACGTTTGGCAGTTCCGCCGAGCTGGAGGAGGGGGCGTTCGTCATCGCGCTGGGGGCGCCGTGGGGGCTGAACCGTTCGCTCACGTTCGGCACCGTCTCCTGCGCCAAGCGCTACATCGACGGGCATAGCGAGTACGTCCTCTGGATCCAGACGGACGCCTCCATCGGCCCCGGCAACTCGGGCGGGCCGCTGGTGAACACCGCGGGCGAGGTCGTCGGCATCAATGCGCTGGGCACGATGCTGCGCACGGCGAACTTCGGGTTCGCGATCCCGGCCGACGACGCCCGGGTCATCCTCGACCGGCTGCGCACGAACGGCAAGGTCAACTGGTCCTGGAGCGGCATCCGGCTCCAGCCGCTGCGCGACTTCCAGCGCGACATGTACTTCGACGCCACGAACGGCGTGATCGTCTCCGGCACCGATCCCGACAGCCCCGCGCGCCAGGCGGGGCTCCTGCCGTCCGACCGCATCGTCCGCCTCAACGGCGAGCCGGTGACGGTGATGACGGACGAGGATCTGCCGGCGGTGCGCCGGCAGTTCGGGCTGCTGCCCGACGCCGATCCCATCACGCTCGACATCGTCCGCGCCGGGGAGCCGGCGACGGTCGTCATCGAGCCTCGCGCCAAGGGCGCCGTCGAGGGCGAGGAGCGCGAGTTCCCGCGCTGGGATTTCTCGGCCAAGGCGATCAACCAGTTCGAGACGCCCGATCTCTTCCTGCGGCGCCAGAAGGGCGTGTTCGTCTTCGGCGTGAAGAGCGGCGGCAACGCCAGCTCGAATCTCGAGAAGAACGACATCGTCCTGTCGGTCGACGGCGTTTCCATCGTCACCCTCGACGATCTCGCCGCCGTGCACAAGCGCGCGCTGGAGAACATCCAGACGAAGCACAAGGCGCTGTTCATCGTTCTGCGCAACGGCAGGCCCCGCCACGTCGTCATCGACTTCTCCAAGGAAAACGAATAACCAGGAGCACCACCATGAAAACTTGTTTCTCGACATTTCTCACGTCCTGCCTCGCGCTTGCCGTCCTGGCCTCCGCCCCCGCCGCCCTTGGCGACACGGCCGAGAAGCAGGCGGAAGCCCGGCGCCTGAAGGCCGCCGCCGACCGTGTTTTGGCGGGAACCGTCTCCATCGCCATCACGCCGAAGCTCGATGGCGTCGAGGAGCCGATCCTCGCGCCGATCAGCGAGAAGTGCCCCGGCTGCGGGCGTTATCATTCCTACGGCATCTCCCGTGTTTTGGAGTACGAGCGCTCGATCCCCCAGACGGGCTTCCTGCTGCCCGATGGCACGGTGCTTTGCCGCGACCTCCTGCTCAACCCCGAGAACATCGCCTCCATCCAGGTCGGCAAGGGCGAGGCGACGGCGGCGGCGACGCTGGAGAAGGTCTTCGTGGAGCAAAAGGCCGTGCTGCTCAAGCTGGCCGGGCCGCTGGCGGGCGCAACGGCGCTGGCGCTGGCCGCCGACGCCGGCAAGCCCGAAGGCGTCGTCGCCGTGCAGCGGCGGCTTGCGGGGCGCGACGCCGAGCTGTCCGCCGCCGCCAGCCCCGCCCTCGGGGAGGCGCGGCAGGGCGAGGACGGCGCCACGCGCTTTCCGATGAAGGAGGACGGCGCGCTGTTCGACGCCGCCGGGCGGCTCTGCGGCTTCAACTTCAACTCCACGCTCGCCGACGACGGCGCCTTCGATCCCGCCGCCTGGTCGAGCCTCGACCTCGAGGCGCTGGCCGCCGTGACGGCGGACGCCGAAAAGGCCGCCGCCAACTCCACCCTCCCGGTCACGGTCTCCTTCCGCAACGTCAAGCCCCAGCGGGGCGGCGCTTCCCGCCGCCGCCGTTGGATGAGCAGCGACGACGACGCCTCGACGCTGACCGAGCTCAAGACGCTGGGCACCGTCGTCTCGGAGTCCCGGATCGTCATCCACATCGGCGATGCGCGCGCCGCCTTCACCCGTCTCAAGCGGATCCGCGTGTTCTTCCCCGACGGCACGACGGCGGATGCCGAATTCCTCTTTGCGCACAAGCGGGCGAACGTGGTCGTCGCCGCGCTGCCCGAGCCGCGCCCGGCCCAGGCGATGCGGTTTGGTTCGGCGCGTTTCGCCGACTACGCCGACCACTTGCTCACGTTGGTGCGCTTGACGCCCTCAGGCGCCGGGAAGTCGAAAATCCGCTCGAACCGCATTCGCCTCGACTCCCTGGATGCGGGGTGGCGCGATCTGCCTGATCTGGATGTTCCGACGAAAGACGACGAGGGGTTGCAGGTGGTGGATCGCGACGGCCACGTGCTCTGGATCGCCGTCGACATCCGCGAGGCCCGCCAGTCGATCGGCGCGGACGACCGCCAGTACAGCCAAACCATGATCCTCGACGCGCAGGACTTCGCCGCGCTCGCCGATCCCGACCCCAAGGACATCGACGCCGCCGTCAAGCCCGTCCCCGACGCGGAGGACGGCGCCATCGGCTGGATCGGCCTCGATCTGCAGCCGATGCAGAAGGATGTCGCCGAGTCCCTGAACGTGCTCTCCATGACGGAGGACGGCTCGTTTGGCGGCATCGTCGTGAAGGTCCATCCGGAATCGTCCGCCGCGAAGGCGGGCGTCGAGAACGGCTGGATTCTGCTTTCGGTGCGCCCCCGCGACGCCGCGGCGCCGCTGAAGGTCAAGCTCGAGGACGGCGATTCCATGTTCTCCGGGCGCTTCCCCTGGGAGCACTACGACGAAATCCCCGCCGAGGCGTTTGACGAGTTCATCCCCACGCCGTGGCCTTCCGTCAAGAACAACCTGACCGAGCAGCTCATGCGCATGGGCGTCGGCACCGAAATCGTGGCCGAATTCGTCGTCGATGGCAAGAAGGTCTCGAAGACGCTCGTCGTCGAATCCGGTCCGAAGTACTACGCCACCGCGACGTCGTACAAGTGGGACGCCGCCGGCATCACCGTCTGCGACCTGACGGCCGAAGTCCGCGAATACCTGAATCTGGCCGACGACGCGCCGGGCGTCGTGGTCTGCAAGATGGAGACCAAGGGCAAGGCGGTCGTCGCGGGCGTGAAGCAGTACGAGGTGGTCACGCGCATCAATGGCAAGCCGGTGAAGGACGTCGCGGCATTCGAGGCGATCGTCAAGGACGAGACGGCGTTCAAGCTCGACGTCCTGCGCATGGCGAGCCCGCGCGTCGTCCAGTTCAGGCTCGACGCCGCCGCTCCCGCAGCGGAGGGCGATGCCGACGATTCCGCCGATGCTGACGACGAGGCGTCGGCGGACGAGGCGGGCGAGCTTGTGGACGCCGCCGCCGCGCTTGAAGCATTCTGAACCCCCGCAGTCGCATGGAAGAAAGCCCGAGCCACGCAATGAATTCAGGCATGAACGCGACGCTGGAGGGCGACCGGGTCCGGATCGTCTTCATGGGAAGGCGCAACGCGGGCAAGTCCAGCCTGCTCAACGCCTTCGCCGGGCAGCCGGTCTCGATCGTCTCGCCCGTGCCGGGCACGACCACCGACCCCGTCAAGAAGTCGATGGAGCTGCTGCCGCTGGGCCCCGTGCTGCTCGTCGATACCGCCGGGCTCGACGACGACCAGGCGGACGTCGGCGGCCTGCGCTCGCGCCGCTCGCGCCTCGAGCTGCGAAGCGCCGACCTCGTCTTGATCGTGGTCGATGGCGCCGAGGGCGTCGGCGCGCTTGAGCGCGAGCTTGTCGCGCAATTGCGCCGCGCCGGCACCGCCTTCTTCCTCGTGCTCAACAAGGACGACGCCTCGCCGACCGCCGCCGACGCGCTTGCCGCGCTGTCGGCGGAGGTCCTGGCGCCGGTCTTTGCCGTGTCGTCGCTGACGGGCGCGGGCGTGGCGGAGTTGAAGCGCGCCGTTTCCGAGATCAAGCTCGACGAGCCCGCCAGCCAGCGGCTCATCGGGGACAGGCTCGCGCGCGGCGACATCGTAGTGCTCGTCGTGCCGATCGACTCGGCGGCGCCGAAAGGGCGCCTGATCCTGCCCCAGCAGCAGACGATCCGCGACATCATCGACAGCGGCTGCATCGCGGTCGTGACGCAGGTTGCGGAGCTGGCGCGGACGCTGGCGTCGCTGACGGCGCCGCCGCGGATGGTCGTGACGGATTCCCAGGTCTTCGCCGCCGTGCGCGACATCGTGCCGCTTGATGTGGAGCTGACGTCCTTTTCGATCCTCTTCGCCCGGTACAAAGGCGACTACGACGTGCTCAAGGCGGGGGTGGACGCCCTGGACGCGCTCCGGGATGGCGACACGGTGCTCGTCGTCGAAGGCTGCACGCACCGCCGCCAGTGCGACGACATCGGGACGGTCAAGATTCCGAAGTGGCTGAAGGCCTACACGAAAAAGGAACTCGTGTTCGAGTTTGCCAGCGGCGTCGGCTGGCCCGAGGATTTGCGCCGCTATGCGCTGGTCGTCCATTGCGGCGGCTGCATGCTGCCCCGCCGCGAAGTCCGGCGTCGCATCCACGACGCCCAGGACGCCGGCGTGCCGATCGCCAACTACGGGTTGCTGATCGCCAAGCTGCAAGGGGTTCTTGTGTAATCGGACGGTCGCCTGGGCGACCGGTCGATTACAGTGAGAAGTGAGAAGAGAGGAGAGAGAAGAGAGGAGAGAGAAGAGAGGAGTGGTGGCTGGGGCGCCCCAGACCCCGATTTGTAAAATTATGAAATTCGCGAAGGAATCGATCAACCTTTTTTTACTGGCATGGGTTCTTGGTTGTTTTCTGCAAATGCTTGTGCTTGGCATCGACATCTACAGTGGGACAGGGGCGTTGACTTACAATGGATACGTTCGTTTCTGGGTCGAACACACCGCGTTGGAGTCCTTTGCTACAATGGGAAACGTCTTGCTGGGGCTTCTGGTCATTTTGGCTTCGATGTGCCTGTATTCCACTGTCCTTGCCGCACTGGTCTCGTTGATTGACGCTGCGACAAAGCCCTTGAGAAATAAGAGGGGCTGATTTGTACCCTGCACACCACAGGGGGTGTGCAGGCAGGACTCGACGGAAGATCGGGTGGACGGGGTGGAGCATTGCCGTTCTCGTCCCCGTACACGTACCCGTACCCGTTCACGTTCTCGTACCCGTACCCGTTCACGACTTCGATGCCGATGGCGACGCCTTGCGGGAAACCCCCGCGCTCCCGCGCTCCCAACTCGCGCCTCGTGAACGAGTACGTGAACCGCTTCGCTGGGTACGGGTACGATTTTTGCGGCAACTCCCGCAACTCCCACACTCGTGCGCTTCCAACTCGCGCCTCGTGGACGAGATGAGCGTCTGCTCGTCTTGGCTTGCGAACAAGCGGTTTTCCATAATCTTGTCTCAGCCAAATATGCTAAAGTGAGGGCGCTTTCCGGTGAGAACCGAAAAGCGCCCCGGGGGTTCGCGCGAACCCCCGGGGCGGGGCG
>JBMNOD010000127.1:0-4762 GCA_050942875.1 Kiritimatiellia bacterium | reverse complement strand
CCGAAACGGCCTTTTTCTCGTGCCGAACGGTCAAAAACGGCTCCAGCGACGTCCAAAGCCGTCGCAGCATGGCCGAATTCCCCGGCGGCAGACTCGCCCTTCGAAAATCATGCCATCTTGGGACAGGTTCTAACTACGAAACACACGAAAACCTAAATCCTGTAATCCTGTCTTGAAAAACCTAAACACAGAAAGTCACAGAAAAGGGAGGTAATAGCTGGGATCTGGGGCGTCCCCGGCCTGAACTCCTCGCTCCTCACCTCTCACTTCTCACTAAAATTAAGCAGGGGCGACGCCGTCCCGGCGAGCCGTCTCGACTGAATGGCGAGTTCTCGGCGCATCGCCGCCCTTCGTCGTACCTGTTCCCGTTCGCGTACCCATTTACGATTTCCCCGTTTGCGTTTTACGTGGCACGCGAACGTGTACCGCTTCGCTGCGTACGATCCTTCGCCCCTTCGTTCACGCCCCCGTCTTCGTTCAACGATTTCGACTTCGACCTCGATCCTGACCGCTTGGTGTGTGGCAACCATGTTGAACCACACCCGCCGATTGTGCCCCACTTTGCCCTTGTCCCAAACGCCGCGTTGCCGTAAAATTCGGGGTTGCAAGATGATTTTATGAATTTCCTTCCATGACGCCTTTTCCGCTTTTTCTCGCGCTCAAATACCTGAAGCCCCGGCGAACGTTCGCCTCGGTCATCCTCGTCATCACCGTCCTCGGGGTCGCCCTCGGCGTGGCCATCCTCATGATCGTCCTGGCCGTCATGACCGGCTTCGGCGAGGTGTGGCGCGAAAAAATCCTGAGCTTCAAGCCCCACATCACCATCTACCACGATTCGGGGTTCCTGGAAGAGGCGGACGCCGTGGCCGATCGCGTGGCCGCCGTCCCGGGCGTCGCCTCCGCGACGCCGACGATCATCTCGCCGGTGATGATCCGCTACCACGAGGAGGACGAGCCGGTCACGGCGACCTTCATCGGGCTCGACATCGCCCGGGGGTCGGTGCTGACGCAGGCCACCAACCACCTTATCGGCGGCAACGCCGACATCGCCGGCAACCGCGTGCTGGTGGGCATCGACCTCGCCCGGCGCATGGGGCTGCGCCTGGGTTCCGAGTTCCTTTGCTACTCCCCGCTCAACCTGAAGTCGGCCGACGAACTCTACTTCCCCGAAGAGATGGTCCTCGCCGGCGTTTACGAAATGGACATGCGAGACTACGACGACTTCATCGTCATCGGCTCGCTGGGCCTCGCGCGCGAAATCATCGGCGCCGATGTCGGCGCCCGGATCGTCCAGGCGCAAATCCGCGAACCCGAGCAGGCCTGGCGCGAACGGGAGGCCATCGCCGCCGCCATCGCCGCGGACTTCGGCCCCGGCTACCGCGTCAGCACCTGGCTCGAAGAGGATCGCGTGCTTTTCGAAGCGCTGCGCACCGAGAAGACGATGATGTTCATCCTGCTCGCCTTCATCGCGATCGTCGCCGCCTTCTGCGTGACGAACACGCTCATCGTCATCACCATCCAGAAGACGCGCGAAATCGGCCTGCTCAAGGCGCTGGGCTTCTCGGGCCGACAGCTCAAGGCGGCGTTCGTGCTCCACGGCATGATCCAGTGCGTGGCCGGCATCGCCCTGGGCGTCGCCCTCGGCTACCTCGTGCTCGTCAACTTGCAGAACCTCGTCGCGCTGCTCCACCGCTTCGACATCGAGGTGTTCCCCAAGTCCATCTACGGCTTCGCGCAGATCCCCTGGCGCATCGTGCCCGGCGACGTGGTGGCCGTCGTCGCGACCGTCTTCGTTTTCTGCACCGTCGCCAGCTACCTGCCGGCCTGGCGCGCGGCGCGGATGGATCCCGTCAAGGCCATCAACGAGGAGTAGCCCCGACCATGACACACGATCCCGTTCTCGTCGCCGCCAACGTCCACAAGACGTACGTCCTCGCCAGGAAGCCGCTGCCGATCCTGCACGGCGCCTCGCTCTCGGTGCAGCCCGGCGAACGCGTCGCCATCATCGGCAAGAGCGGCTCCGGCAAGAGCACCCTCCTGCACATCCTCGGCGGCCTCGACCGCCCCGATCCCGGCCACGAGGCGTCCGTGCGCATCCTCGGCAGCGACCTGTTCAAGATTTCCGAATCGCGCCGCGCCAAAGTCCGCGCCCGCGACGTGGGCTTCGTCTTCCAGTCCTACCACCTGCTGCCGGAAATGGACATCGTGGACAACGTCGTGCTGCCCGCCATGGCGCTCGGGGCGGCGAACGCCGCCACCCGCGCCCGCGCCGAAGCCCTGCTCAAGCTGGCCGGACTCGGGGAGCGGCTCCACCACCACCCCCGCGAACTCTCCGGCGGCGAGCAGCAGCGCGTCGCGATCGCCCGCGCCATGATGAACGCCCCCGCCGTGATCCTCGCCGACGAACCCACCGGCAACCTCGACGCCACCACCGGCGCGCACGTCCTCGACATGCTCTTCGGCATCGCCTGCGGCGGCGACAACCCCGACGCCAACGCCGCCGCCCCCGCCCTCGTCATCGTCACGCACTGCGAAGACATCGCCCTGCGCTGCGACCGCATCCTGCGCCTCGCCGACGGCCTGCTGCACCCGTGGCGGGAAGGCGACGCGTGATCCGGGACATCGTCTTCACCCTCGACGAGGCGGACGAGCGACTGGGGCGGCTCGACAAGGCGCTCCTCGCCCGCTTCCCCGGCTCGTCGCGCGCGCTGGTCGGCGCGGCCTTCGCCGAAGGCGCCGTCCGGCTCGACGGCCGCGAGGCCGTCAAGTCCGCCCCGCCCCGCCGTGGCGGGGTCGTGACCCTGCCGCGGCTGTTCGAACGCGCCGACCGCGCGCCGCTGCCGCGCGACGGCGAGCTGCGCGTCGTCTTCGCCGACGCCGCCCTGATCGCCATCGACAAGCCCGGCGGCCAGCCCTGCCACCCCATCGCGCCGGGCGAGACCGGCACGCTCGCCAACATCCTCGCGGCGCGCTTCCCGGACTTGGCGGACGTCGGCGACGACCCCGCCATGCCCGGCCTCCTCCACCGCATCGATTCCGGCACCTCCGGCCTCGTGCTCTGCGCCCGGACGCAGCCCGCGTTCGACTTCATCCGCAGGCAATTCACGGCGCGGACGGTCGAGAAGACGTACCTCGCCATCGTCCACGGCGCCGTGGCGAAAGCCGGCGGCGTCTCCGGCTGGCTCGCGCACAGCTCCTCGTTTCGAGGCCGCATGCGCTGCGTCGCCTCCGCCTCGCTCCCGAAAGGCGAACGCGCCCTCTTCGCCGAGACCTTCTACAAGCCTCTCCGCTCCCTTGACGGACGGACGCTGCTCGACGTGACGATCGCCACCGGCGTGACGCACCAGATCCGCTGCCAGCTCGCCTCGATCGGCCATCCGATCGTCGGCGACGCCACCTACGGCCCCGACCGCCCCCTCGACGGCCCCTTCGGCCCGCACCATCTCCTCCACGCCGCGACCCTCGCCTTCGACCACCCCGCCACTGGCGAACGCATGACGATCAAATCAGCGCCGCCCGAAGATTTCGCCTGAGGAAATTGTCGACCCGAATCGATAGAAGTCAAAACCGATTGCCGTCGAGTGAGGTCGCAGGTCGATTCCTGTCGAACAGAAATCGAAGCCTTCCCACGCTTCCTTGCATTTGCTATACTGCAACGCAACAACCGACACGCCTCAATCACACCTCCTCGGAGAAACAGCCGAATGAAATGCCCTCTTTGCAAGAAACGCGCTTTGAATGTGGTCGCGCTGGCCCCCGATTTGGAGGGGCGGCAGTGCGGCGAATGCAATGGCATCTGGATCGCCCGCGCCAAGTACGACGCCTGGCGCAAGCGGCTGCCCGGGGAGCTTCCCGAAACGGAGCCCGACGCCGAATTTGTCGTGAACGACACGCGCGGCGCCAAAATCTGTCCGCAATGCGGCCGCCTCCTGCTGCCCTACCGCGTCGGACGCGGACTGGCGTTTTCCATCGACTATTGCGGCGCGTGCGGCGGCGTCTGGCTCGACCACAACGAATGGGATGCGATCAAGGCCCGGAACCTGCATGACAACCTCCACAACATCGTTTCAGCCAACTGGCAAAGCGCCCTGCGGCGCGCCGACGTCGAGGCCGCCATCGAACAAACGTACCGGCGCATCCTGGGCGACGACTACGGCAAAGCCGCGGAAATCCGCGACTGGCTTCGCAACCACCCCCGGCAATCCGCCTTGCTCGCCTACCTGAACGACGTTCAGAAGGCGGAACAAGGCTCTTGATTCTTCTTGTTCCCCCTCCGCAGAATCGGTCGGATGGCCGGATCGGCTGGCCGGCGTCGTCGACGTACCGTGCGGACAGCACCAAGCCGATGGCCGGAGCCTCTTTTTCCTCGATTTGAGCCGATGTTTTCATTCTCAGCGTTTTGAGGGTCTGTCCCCAATTACCCCCAGTACCCTCAGTGGCAGCGGGTGATTTCCGTAATCGAAGAAATGTTCGAGATTATGGAAACGAGCAAGGGGGCACGGGGTTTCCAACCCGTGGACGAACACGGACAGGAATGTCCGCGCCCCTGTTTCCGAGGCGCACCGCGCCAGGGCGCGGGCGAATGGCGGCGCGCCGAGACGGCGTCGCCACACCTTCCCCACCATAATCTCGAAGAATGTTCGAGATTATGGAAACGAGCAAGGGGGCACGGGGTTTCCAACCCGTGGACGAACACGGACAGGAATGTCCGCGCCCCTGTTTCCGAGGCGCACCGCGCCAGGGCGCGGGCGAATGGCGGCGC
>JBMNOD010000052.1:0-25101 GCA_050942875.1 Kiritimatiellia bacterium | reverse complement strand
AAATAGCGTTGCGCACGGAGATTGAGGCATGGGATCTGGAATTTGGCGTTGGGAAAGGGGCACGGACATTCCTGTCCGTGTTCGTCCACGGGTTGGAAAACCCGTGCCCCTGATTTACAGCATGAATTATGGCCGGGTTAGTAGCGACTGCCGCGAAGCGGCCTGACCTTGGACTTTGGACTTTCCTACCGGCTAGTCGTCAGCCGCCAACCTTGCTATAATCTCCTTCATGAGCGACGTGATGGGCAAGGTGCATTCTTTTGAAAGCTTCGGGACGCTGGACGGCCCGGGGCTGCGTTTCATCATCTTCCTCCAGGGATGCCCCTTCCGCTGTCTCCACTGCCACAACCCGGACACGTGGGATCCAGAAGGCGGTCGCGAGGTCGGCACGAAAGAAGTGATTTCGCGCATTACACGGTGCCGTTCCTATCTTCGCAATGGCGGCGCTACGATTTCCGGCGGCGAACCGTTGTTCCAGCCGGACTTCACGCTCGCCCTCCTCCAGGGGCTGAAGGCCGAGCGCATCCACACGGCGCTCGACACGTCCGGGCTGATCCCGCTTGATCGTTCCGCACCGGTGATCGATGCCGCGGACATGCTCCTGCTCGACATCAAGGCGCTTGACGCCGACGACTGCCTCAAGCTCTCGGGCGGACGCATCGAAAACACGCTGGCCACGCTCGACTACTGCGAAAAGACGGGCAAGCGCGTCTGGATTCGCCATGTCGTCGTGCCGGGGCTCACGCTTGACCATGAAAAGCTGAAGGCGCTCGGCGACCATCTCGCCCCCTTCTCCTGCGTCGAACGCGTGGAACTCCTGCCCTTCAGCAAACTCGGCGAAAGCAAATGGAGCGACCTCGGCATCGACTACGCCCTCGAACCCGTGCCAGCGCCTACGCCCGAACAGATGGATGCCGCGCAACGCGCCATGAAGAAATAAAGAAATAGGATCCAACTCAAAGGCAAAAATGGGGACAGACCCCAAGAAATCTGGAATCCGTACACGTACCCAGCGAAGCGGTACACGTAAACGTACACGGAAATTCGTGAACGAGTACGCGAACGGGAACGGGTACGCAATCCATTTGCCCGCGGAGACCGTTGGAGACCGCCGTCCCGGCGGGCGTTCGCCATCTCGTGGAATCCGTACACGTACCCAGCGAAGCGGTACACGTAAACGTACACGGAAGTTCGTGAACGAGTACGCGAACGGGAACGGGTACGCAATCCATTTGCCCGCGGAGACCGCGGTCTCCAACGACACGGCCCGCCATGGACGAACCATCCGCCGGAACGCTGGAGACCGCCGTCCCGGCGGGCGTTCGTCTCCTGTGGAATCCGTACACGTACCCGTTCACAGCGAAGCGGTACACGTCAACGTACACGGAAGGTCGTGAACGGGAACGGGAACGCGAACGTGTGCCACTAGCCGCTAGCCGCTAGCCGCTAGCCGCTATTCCACCGTAATCGCATGGATGCCCAGCGAATTGGCCTTGTCGATGTAAAGTTCGTCGATGGGTTCGTCGGGATTCGGGTTCTCGATGGTCCAGAGGAACACGCGCGTCGGCACGGGCTTGTAGTCCTTCGGGCGTTCGGAGGTGGGGATTTCGCAGTACTGCTCGAAGATCATGCGTCCGCGCTTCGTGTGGTGCTTCAGGTTGAGCCCGCCGATGGCGTAGGTCCCGAAGTGGTCGCCGGGGATCATCTCCACGGGCTCGCCTTCCGCGCCGAAGCGCAGCAGCGCCGCGTCCTGCTTCCACATGCCCCAGCCGAGGAAGTGCGCCTTGGCGACCTTCATCTTCCGGGGCAGCTTCACGACGTAGCTCACTTCCTTCGAGTCGCGGGCGAAGAGGATGTCGCGTCCGCGGTTCCCGGCGGGATCGACGAACTGGAAGTAGACGCCTTCGTAGTTGAGGGGGACCGTCGGGAACGCATCGACCGGGCAGTAGTTGTGCGCGGCGATGCTCCAGCCGCAGCGGTTCACCGGGAAGTAGCGGAAGTCCACATTGCCCGGAAGCGGCGGGGCGTCCTCGATCGCGTCGATCACCGACGAGCAGTTGGCGACCGGGGCGAGATCGACGTAGGCGAAGGCGGCGGGATCCCGCAGGAACGTGGTGCGGGCGCCGAGGTTGTTGAGCATCGTCTTCACGACCGTGAAGGCCTTGAGCGGCTCCTTGCCGGCGTACTTGTCGCCGCCGAGCGTGAACGTCGCGAACGCGACGACGCCCCTGCCCGCCGCGACGCCGATGGCGCCGGGCGTGGTCTTCACGGCCGTCTTCGGATCCGCGGACTCGAAGTACGCGCTCACGGGCTCGCCATTGGCCTTGAGCATCATGTACGGCGGATTCATGCCCGTGTAGCGGTAGCGGAAGTGGTTCCACGTCTTGGCGTCGTCCCACCAGAACAAATCGTCGTTGTTGATGCCGGCGACGACGCCGTCGTTGCCGATGCGGGTGAAGAAGTGGCGGCTCGGGTCGACTTCGGCCAGGTTCCGGGGGTTCCAATGCACCGGCGCGTACTTCACCGGCGGCGGCGCCTCCCAGCGGATGCCGAGGAGCGACAGGAACGCCGGATCCTCGTCCTTGCCGAGGTTGAGCGCGAGGGCGCGGGCGCCGGGCGTGCTGGAAACGGTTTCCAGGAGCGCCTTGGCCTCGGGCGGCAGCGCCGCGCCCCGGCCGTCGAAGACGAGGACGCGGTTCGCCCAGTCGCCTTCGGACGCCGCTTCGGCGGCCGTCTTCTTCGCGAACGTCGCGCCGTACTTGTCGAGCAGCGCCTCGACGGGGCCGTCGGCGCCGTCCACAAGCACGGCCGTGCGCGTCGGCGGGGCGGACGCCTCGTTCGCCAGTTCGTTGAAGAGCGAGCGCAGGACGTGCGTCGCGGCCGGCTCGGCATCGAGCTGGCCGAGCGCGTCCACCGTCGAGAGCAGCCAGCCGCCCTTGCCGCGCCAGATCCAGCCGACGTTCGCCCAGCGCATGCCGTCGCCGTGGGCGGACTCCCAGATGACGCGCGCGTCGTCCGTCGGCTTCACGAACGCGAGCCTGGCCACATGGCCCTTCCTCCCCCAGACGCCCATCAGGGCGGCGGGGATGTCGCGCATCGCCGCCTCGTCGCGGCGGTGGAGGTACGCGCTCACGCGCCCCCACTCGTCCTTCGGAAGCGTGGCGACGCACCAGTCGTTCTTGTCGGGCTCGAGCTGCAGCACGCGGCCGCCTTCCATGACGTAGTGGTCGAGCCTCTGCCCGTCGACCGTGCCGAGCGGCCCGTTCTGCACGATCGCCGCCGGCTTGGCGGCCAGCGCCTGCGTCAGGTTCGTGTGGACGCCCTTCGGGAACTTCATCTTCAAAAGCGGCGACGCCGGATCGGTGACGAAGGCGGCGACGTCCTTCGGAACGACGATCTGCGCAAGCTCCAGCTTCGGCACGGCGAGGAAGTCGAACGCGTCGGTCTGGACGACCTTGCCGCCGTTGACAAGCTCCAGCTTCAGCGTGAACGGCGTGATCTCCCGGACCCGGGGCGCGTGGACCGCGAACGGCGCCGCGACCCGGTCGACCATGCCGATCCGGACGGGCTTCGCGCCCTTGTCCACCACCTTGTCGCCCAGCGTCGTCGTCCAGCGATACTCGCCGTCGACGGGCTCGAAGTGGCGGTTGTGGATGCGCAGCGTGAACGGCGTCTCCGCGCCGGCGGTCACGTTGCGGTTGTACTGCTCCAGGGCGAACAGGCGCACCGGATGGGGCGAACCCTTCGGCCCGTTGAAGACGAAGTTCGTGTGGAAGGTCGTGTAGATGGCGAACGGATCCCACGCGGCGATCTGCCCCTGGAAGTAGCCTTCCGCGTAGGCGCGGATGCATTCCCACATCGCGTCCACATGGCCGTCCAGCGTATAGACCAGGTCGCCGCAGGACGCCTTCATCATGTGGCGGTTGCTTTCATGGAAGCCGTGGAAAAGATCCTCGGAGACGGAGACGATCTTGTCGTTCGTGAACGCGCCCTGCCACCCGTGCTCGCCGCGCTCGTACCAGCGGCCGGCATGGGGCAGGAGGTTCCCCCCGCCGACGCCCACCGGGTAGTGGTAGGAGCGAATGGCGACGGGGCCTTCCTGGCCATGCCACCGCAGCTCGATCTCGCCGAACATCTCCCAGGGGCGCGTCGGGTCGAGCGCCTCCGCCCACGCGCCGACCTCGCCCTGCTTCACGGCGTTCGTCATGTTGTCCTTGCCGCCGTAGACCGTGCCGAACTCGTTCGAAAGCCCCCAGATGACGATGGAGGGGTTGTTCATCGACCCGAGCATCATCCTGGACAGGAAATGCTTCCAGCGCGGCCAGAACGCATCCGTCTTGAAGCCCGCGCCCCAGCCGCTCTCGGCGAGCGTCACGACGAGGAAGCCCTCCTCGTCGCAGAGGTCGGCGAACCGGGCGAAGTCCTTGCGCTCGCCGTTCGGGAAGCGCACGCCGTTGGCGCCGCGCGCCTTGACCATCTGGATCATCCTGCGGTTCTCGTCCATGTCGAAGACGTCGTCCCACGCCGTCGTGCGCAGCACCGTGAAGGGGAGGCCGTTGAACAGCAGCTTGCGATCCGTGCCGACCCACTTCAGCTCGCGGAAGCCGTAGCGCACCCGGTAGGCGTCCCCGTTGTCGAGCGTGATCGTCGCCGTCTCCAGATGCGGGTCGTCGAGCGTCCAGAGCCGGGCGTCCGGCTTCGGCTCGGAGAGCGCGACCTCCGCCGTCCCGCCGGCGGGGACCTCGACCCGCTGCGGCTCGCCGACGCCGGCGACCGTCACGGTCGCGGCCTTCGCCGTGGCGTTCGTCAGGACGACGAAGGCGTTGAGCACCTTCTCGGACGTCACCTGCGGACGCATGGCGACGCGCTCGATCGCCACCGGATTGCGGAACTCCAGGTACACGGGGCGCAGGATGCCCTGGCGCACCCCGTTCAGCGGGTAGTCGATCCAGCTATGGGCGTCGCCGTACTTCGGGGCGACCATGACGCGGATCGTGTTCTCCCCGGGGCGCACGAACGCCGAGACGTCGTGCTGCTCCAGGAAGCCCGCGCCCAGCGGCTCGTACACCGCCGGCTCGCCGTTGATCCACACCTTGTAGTGGATGCCGATGTACTCGAACGAGAGCAGCACGTTGCGGGCGGCCTGCGCCTCCGTCAGCGTGAACGTCCGCTCGTAGTAGCCCACGTTGAGCAGGTGGTGCGTGGACTTGAAGCCGGGATAGGGCACGTCGCAGGGCTTCCACACCGCGTTCTCCTCGTCGACGGGGTCGTCGATGTGGCGATGCACCTTGGCGGCGCCGGCCATCTTGATGAACTCGTTCGTCCACTGCTTCGTGAACGTGCATTGCCAGCCCGCGTTCGTGCCGCCCAGGTTGACCACCTCGCGCGCCTCCGTGACCCACGGCGTGCGCGGCGGCAGGGTCGCCACCGCCACCCGCTCCGCCTCGTCGATCGCCGCCCAGCGCGCGCGGTTCGCCCGCTGCATTTCCTTGAACGCCTCCTCCTGCGCATCCTGCGCGAAGGCGGACGCCCCCGCGACGCAGGAAAAGACCATGGTCGCCAAAAGGGCGAATTTCGACTTGAGGAAGGAAGATCGTGCCATTTCTTTCATAGACGCCACCGTTAAAATTAAATGATAAAGTTCAGGGGTTTTCTACAAGACGACCCCATTCTAACAGCTTTCGCCATGCAATTGCAACGCCTGAAAAGCGGCTGGGGATTGGCGGTTGGCGGCCAGGAAAACTGTTGGGATCGGACGGATCAATGCCCCATGGGCACGCACCCGATCCCAATGCCCTTCGGCTCGATTGCATTTGCTCTTTTGCAGTTTCGACAAAGCTCAAAACAAAACTCGCGACAAAGCGACCCTGCGGAAACCCTAGAGCGGTTTAAGAAAATCCGTGTCCATATTCTATCCTCCAGCTCCAAACGCCGAATCCTAGTTCAAATCGTGCGGCTATACTATTTCTCAAGTCGCTCTAGCCGCCAGGCGCTTTCCTCCGCCAAGTTTCAAGTTTCAAGTTTCAAGTTTCAAGTGTATACTTACGCGCATGGAGAAACGAGAGCCCGAAAGCGTCAGCGGCCTGACGCGCCGCATCAAGAACACCCTTGAATCCACTTTTACGAGAGTGTGGGTCGAGGGCGAGCTTTCCAATTTCAGGCTCATGTCCTCCGGGCACGCCTACTTCGTGCTGAAGGACGCTTCCGCGCAAATCTCCTGCGCCTTCTTCAGCATGGCGCGGCGGATGCCGCCATTCGAGGTGAAAGATGGAATCAAGGTGCGGCTCTCCGGCGAGATCTCCCTCTACGAACAGCGCGGCACGTACCAGATCGTGGTCGCCGCCATGGAGCAGGCCGGCGTCGGCGACTTGATGGCGCAGTTCGAGGCGCTGAAAAAGCGCCTCCATGCCGAAGGGCTTTTCGCGCCGGAGCGGAAGCGTCCGCTGCCGATGCTCCCGCAGCGGATCGGCATCGTCACCTCCCCCACCGGCGCGGCCATCCGCGACATGCTCAACGTCACGCGTCGCCGCTTCGCCGGGCTCCACATCCTCATCGCGCCGGCGCGCGTGCAGGGCGCGGAGGCCGTGCCGGAAATCGTCGCCGGCATCGAGATGCTCAACGCGCTGCCGGAGCCGCCCGACGTCATCATCGTGGGGCGCGGCGGCGGCAGCATCGAGGATTTGTGGTGCTTCAACGACGAAGCCGTCGCCCGCGCCATCCACGCCTCCCGCATCCCGGTCATTTCCGCCGTGGGGCACGAAATCGACTTCACCATCGCCGACTTCGTGGCCGACTTGCGCGCGCCGACGCCCTCGGCGGCGGCGGAGCTGGTCGTGGGGCGGAAATCGGAATTCGAGAAAGCCGTGTCGGCTGCCGAAGACCGGCTCCACAACGCGATGCACCGCCAGATCGAGCGCGCACGCGCGCGCTTCGACCTCGCGGCGGGCAGCCACGTCTTCCGCCAGCCCGAGGCGCTTGTGCGCCAGCACGCGCAGCGGCTCGACCTGATGTCCCAGCAGATGACGGCCTTGCTGACCGCCGCCGCAACGGCGGCGCGGCGGCGTCTGGACGCCGCCGCGCCGCGCATGGCGAGCGCCACGGTCGCGGGCGTCCACGACGCCAAGGCGACGCTCGCCAACTTCGGCACGGCGCTGGCGCATGCGGCCCAGACGCAGACGGCGAACGCCAGGCATCGGCTGGCGACCTTGAGCGCCCGCCTTGAATCCATCAACCCCATGGCCGTGCTCTCGCGCGGCTACGCGCTTGTGCGGCTCGCCTCGGGCGAAGTCGTCACCCACGCCAGGCAAGTCGCGCCCGGCGACGTGCTCACGACACGCATGCAGGACGCCGAATTCACCTCCGTCGTCGCCGGCGAAAAACCCCGTAGACGCGCCCCGCGCACAGCGGATCCACAGTACGAACAACCGACGCTTCTATGAACACCTAAAGTCCAAAGTCCAAAGTCCAAAGTCCTGCGACTTGAGGCGGCAAGGGATTAATCTATGAGCCGTATCGAACACTTTGAGAACATCGAAGCATGGAAAAAAGCCCGCGCATTGACGCGACAGATTTACGCTGTGACGGCTAATGGCGCTTTCGCCCAAGACTTCGGCCTGCGAAACCAGATCTGCCGCGCCTCGGTCTCTATCATGTCCAACATTGCCGAAGGTTTCGAACGTGGCGGGGACAAGGAGTTTCTTCAACTCGTGTCGACGGCTAAAGGGTCGTCTGGCGAAGTGCGGTCGCACCTCTATGTGGCTTTGGATGCTGGGTATATCGACCGACAAACTTTCACCTGTTTGTCGGACATGGCGATGCAAATCAACCGGATGCTCGCTGGGCTTATGAAATATCTGAAAGATTCTGAGCTGACCGGAAGTAAATACAAATGACCTTGGACTTTGGACCTTGGACTTTGGACTGCCCCCTCTCTACGCTCTGCGCACTTCTCACTAAAAAAGCGTTCCGGCAATGGCCGGAGCGCTTTTTTGGAGCCACTCGGAAGCAAGCCCCTGGGCATAGGTAATCCGCTCAACGATTGCCGGGCTCATCCATGAACCGCGGCGCATTCAACAAAGACAACGTATGCTTTCCCTGAATCGCGATGCCGTGGCATCGCGACGTCCTGGCGTCTGTTCGACTACCAGCGAGAGCCACCGCGATGTTCGCGACGCTCGCCGCCGCCGCGACGTTCCTCGCGGGGCTTGGGCTGGGACTCGTTGACGCGCAGTGCGCGCCCGTCGACCTCCTTGCCGTTGATGGCGGCAATCGCGGCTTGAGCCTCGTTCGCGTCGGGCATTTCGACGAAGCCGAATCCTTTCGAGCGGCCGGTCATGCGATCGATGCAGACGCGCGCTGACGTGACGCTGCCGAATTCAGCGAAGAGCTGCTTCAGCGCATCGTCAGTGGTTGAGTAGGCGAGATTGCCAACGTAGATGTCCATACTTGTTCCTGTGCTTTTCTAGTCTTGCCCGGTCAGGGGCGCTTAAACGTCATCCTCTGACTCAGAGGACAAGGCGCACACTATTCTTTTCCGAGAAGAAAAGCAAGACTATTTTTCCAGTTGAGTCGCTAGTGCCCTGAGAAGCTTTGTCGCGAGCTTTGTCGCTTTGTCGAAGAGAAGCGGCCAGCGGCTAGTGTCGAAGGCAGCTTTGTCGAAAGCTTTGTCGCGAACTTTGTCGCGATCTTTGTCGACGTCACCGACGAAACCGACGTCATCGACGCGCTCGGTCGCGCCCGCATCCCGAGCCCGTTCGCATTGCGCCACCAGCGCAGGGCGCCTCAGAGGTGGGGCGACGCCGTCCCCCGCGCCTCGGCGCGGTGCGCCCTCGTTCCACCCTGCCACACAATAATCTTGAAGAAATTTCTTCAAGATTATTGTGGAGCGATGCGCCTGCTCGCCCCGGAAACGCGGGGCTCCGCACCCGCCCCGCTCGGCGAAGCCGCCCTGGCAGGTCAACCGGGGTCTGGGGTGTCCCCAGCCAACACTCCTCTCCACGCTCTCCTCACTCCTCACCAAAATCGACAGCCCCCTTGCCCTTTCGTTCACGTTCACGCTTTTCGTTTGCGTTTTTCGTGTACGGGATTTCGTGTACGTGAACCGCTCCGCTGCGAACGGGTACGTGAACGACCGGTGGGCGGTACGCGAACCAGTCGCCACGCAGTCGAAGCGGGCGAGCAGACGCTCGCCCCTCCCGGCGCACCGCGCCAAGGCGCGGGCGAGTGATGGCCCGCGGAGACCGCGGTCCCGGGATGGGCACTCCGCCACCTGCCAAAACCTTTTTGGGGACAGACCCCCTTGCGGTCTTCGCGGTCTTTGCGTGAAACCCTTGTCACGCCAAGCCCGCCAAGAACCCCTTTCCGTGTGTTCCGTGGTTGGAAAATAAGGTTTTGGGGTCTGTCAGCGGGGTGTAGCCAGGCTACTCGCCAGACGAGGAGGGAATGACGGCCCAGTAGCCGGTGAAAAGGTAATCAGCCGTGTCATTTGAATCGGTGCCGTCGTGCAGCAGTTGTCGTCCATTGATCTGAACGTCGCAGTCCTTGGCCGTGTAAAAGAAACGCCACATTGGATCGATGAAAGCAGGGGGCTCCATGCGATAGGGCGCACCAAGCCCGAGCGCCCTCTCGACTCCGCGGATGGAAATGGGCTCGGCCAGATCATATTCTCGCAGGAACTTGGCAGCGGCGGTGTCGGGGGAAGCAGAGACCTTCGGAATGGGATGGGTGCAGACGCGACATGGGCGAGGAGGCGGTTGTTGCTGTTCGATCTTGAAGTAGCCCGTAAAGAAAAACTCTGTTCGATTGGCCTCTTCTAGAGAAGCCACAGGATGCTCGGTGTTCGCAGCGACCTCAACCCAAAGCCCACCGCTCTTGTAGCCGAACCACCAAAGCGGGTCGGCCATCGTAGGCCATCGTAGAACCTCGGGATCCCTCAAGCCGAGCGATCTTTCCAGTTCAGCCACACTGGTAGAAGACCGAGAGGACGACATGAATGCCCGTCGCAGGCGATCATGCTCAGATGCCTGTGCTTTCTCCTGATCGGCACAAACCAGAATAACGCCCCCTTGTTTCTCGGTCGCCCTAGTGTCTCTCTTTCTAAAGCGCCTCCAAACATTATCATCTGGATCACCTACGCTAAACCATATTTCAAGACCGCTCCTTTCATGGACAATCCTACCTGCGTGTTCATAAATAGCCCCGCCAAGAACAAACTTCATTCTCAACAACTTTCCATTGGGCGATAACGTCCAACTTCCGTTCACAGAAAGCAGCTCATGGGTTTCAACCCCAACATCATCACCTCGAATGTTCACAAAGGATGCATCACCATCCGCACCTAAATGAATTCGCTTTGGGTCAGCCGGTTCATTCAACGGCATCCACTCTCCCGCCAAACGACTGTCTAACGCCTTCCCGTCTTTCGTGCATGAACACAAAAGACATGTCGAAACCACTGCCATCACTAATACTGTTCTCATAATCATTTTGATGGGGTTGCCAGCCAGCAGCCCGTGCAACGCGCCGCCTGACGGCTGGCGGGCAAGCTTACGCTCCTTCGTGTGAAGTTCCTCCATTATGGCACAGAGGGGGCGGACGAAGCAAGCACGGGGTGGGCACTCCGCCCTTGCGGCTTTCGCCGCGCGAAATCAATGATCGGATGGATCGGATGGATCACAAAAACATTTGAGGTGGCCTTTCAGGCCACGCTACCCAGCCTTCGGCGCTTCGCTTGCCCTGATTCTAGAGGGTCTAGATTGTCTAGAGGATCTAGATCATCTAGAGAGTCCGCCCCTTCGGGGCTTATGACAAAGCTCGCGACAAAGCTGCCTTTCGCCGGGTCTGGGCTTGGCGTCGATGACGTCGATGGCGTCGGTGACGTCGACAAGGCTCTCGACAAAGCTGCCTTTCGGCACTAGCCGCTAGCCGCTAGCCGCTAGCCGCTGAATTCGACAAAGCTCGCGACAAAGCTGCCTTTCGGCACTAGCCGCTAGCCACTAGCGACTAGCGACTGACAAGAGACCTTGGACTTTGGACCTTGGACCTTGGACCTTGGACTTACTAGCGGCTGGCCGCTAGCCGCTATCTCCGCCCTCTGAGGCGGCCGTGCTTGAGGAAGCCTTCGTAGTTGCGCATGACAAGATAGGACTCGACCTGGCGCAGGGTGTCGAGGGCGACGCCGACGATGATAAGCAGCGAAGTGCCGCCGAAGAAGCCCGCAAGGCGAGCCGGGATGCCGAGCATCCGGGTCAGCAGGGTCGGCAGAACGGCGATGATGATCAGGCCAATGGCGCCGATCAGGGTGACGCGGGTCATCGTCATGTCGAGGTACTCGGCCGTCGGCATGCCCGGGCGGATGCCGGGGATGTAGCTGTTGGAGCTTTTGAGCTCGTCCGCGATGCGCACGGCATGGAACTGCGTGGCGACCCAGAAGAACGAGAAGAAGAGGATGAGCGCCGCGTAGAAGAGCATGTAGAAGCCCGTCCCGTTCTTGAGCTGCATGCCCAGGTGGTGCAGCCAGGCGAGCCACCGGATGTCCGGATTCACCTGGCTGAAGAGCCAGCCGATCGCCATCAGGATGGGGCCGGCGAAGATGATGGGCATGACGCCGGTGTAGTTGACGCGCAGCGGCATGTAGGTGTTCTGGCCGCCGACGGCGCGGTTGCCGACGGAACGGCGCGCCGTGTGGATCGGAATGCGGCGGACGCCCTGCGTAAGCGCGATCGTGCCCGCGAAGACGATGAACGCGAGACCGAGGAGAAGCGCAAGGTGGAAGATGTTGAACTCGGCAGCCTGGCCGTCGATGGGGATGAACTTGAGGACGGTCTCGTACAGCGCATCGGGAAGGCGGGCGCAGATGTTGACCATGATGATCACCGACGTGCCGTTGCCGATGCCGCGCTCCGTGATCTGCTCGCCGAGCCACATGGTGAGCATCGTGGCGGCGGTCATCGTGAGCACGGTGAGGATCTCGAACGGGAGGCCCGGCTCCATCACCAGGCGCTCAAGGCCGAGCCGCGCCGGGTTCTCCATGAGCTTGGCAAGGCCGAAGGACTGCATGGCGCAAAGCGCAAGCGTGAGGTAGCGCGTCGTCTGGTTGAGCTTCTGGCGGCCCGACTCCCCTTCCCGCGCCATTCGCTCGAGGGCGGGGATGATGGCGGTCATGAGCTGGATGATGATCGAGGCGGAGATGTAGGGCCAGATGCTGAGCGTGCCGACGGCGAAGTTGGAAAGCGCGCCGCCGGTGAAGAGGTCGAACGTGCCCATCACACCACCGGCAGCGGACTCGCTTGTCCGGGCGATGAGCGCCTTCAGCGCTGAGGCATCGACGCCCGGGGTCGGGACGATCGAAAGCATGCGGCAGATGAACACGAGCCCGAGCGTGAAGAAGATGCGCGACCGGAGCTCCTTGATCTTCCAAATGTTTCTGAATGCGGACATGATGGACGTTCCCGTTGCTGGGGTTGAAAAGGGATGGCGCCCGGGCCGCGAATGTTGGCGGCCCGGGCGCCGGGGGAAATCAGACGACGACCTCGCAGGTGCCTCCCAGCGCCTCGATCCTGGCCTTGGCGGCCTCGCTGAAGGCGTTGGCCTTGACGGTCAGGTTGCGCGCGGTCAGCTCGCCCTTGGCAAGAATCTTGACGCCGCCCCTTTCGGGGTTGTTGACCAGGCCGAGGGCGACGAGCGCCGTGGCGTCGACCGTGGCGCCGTCCTCGAAGCCGTTCAACGCTTCAAGATTGACGGGCGAGTAGGCGATGCGCGCGGGGTTCTTGAAGCCGCGCTTGGGCAGGCGGCGGAGCAGCGGCATCTGGCCGCCTTCGAAGGCGACGCGGCGCTTGTGGCCCTTGCGGGCCTTCTGGCCCTTGTGGCCCTTGCCGGACGTGCCGCCCTTGCCGGAGGCGTCGCCGCGGCCGAGGCGCTTGCGCCGCTTGTTGGAACCGGGGGTTGAATAGAGAGAAGAAAGATCCATGGCTGATCCTTATGCGTTGGCGCGCTCGGCGCGAATCTGCTCCTCGGTGCGGAGCTTGCTGAGGGCGTCGAACGTCGCCTTGACGACGTTGAGGCGGTTCTTGGAACCCTGGCTCTTGGCCAGGATGTCCTGGTAGCCGGCCTTTTCGAGCACGGCGCGCATGCCGCCGCCGGCGATGACGCCGGTGCCTTCGGAGGCGGGCATGAGCAGGACGCGACCGCCGTCCCACTGGCCGGTGACGGCGTGGGGGATGGACTTGCCCTTCATGGTGACGGTGACGAGGTTGCGCTTCGCGGCCTCGGTTCCCTTGCGGATGGCTTCGCTGACCTCGTTGGCCTTGCCGAAGCCGAGGCCGACCTGGCCGTTGCGATCGCCGACCACGATGACGGCGCTGAAGCTGAAGCGGCGGCCGCCCTTGACGACCTTGGCGCAGCGGTTGACGAAGACGACCTCCTCCTCGAACTCGGGGGCGTCCGGCTTGTTCTCTTCAAAGGACATCACTGTGCCTCCTCCTCTTCTTTTTCTTCCCGGACCTTGAGGCCCGCGGCGAGCGCGGCCTCGACGATCTGCTTGACGCGGCCGTGGTATTTGAACCCGCCGCGGTCGATGACCACGAGCGAGATGCCCTTGGCCTTGGCGGCCTCGGCGGCCTTTTCGCCAAGCGCCTTGGCGGCGGGGAGATTGGCTCCGGCGTCGGCGCCCAGGGTGCTGGCGGACGCCAGGGTGCGGCCGGCGTCGTCGTCGATGAACTGCACGTACATGTGCGCGTTGGAGATGAAGACGGCCAGGCGGGGGCGCGCGGCGGTGCCCTTCACCTTCTGGCGGAGCCGGCGGTGGCGGCGCACGCGGTAGTCTTTTCGATTCTTGAGCTTCATAGTCTAGCGTTCCTGTTAAGCGACGGTCTTGCCTTCCTTGCGGCGGATCTTCTCGTCGGTGTAGCGGATGCCCTTGCCCTTGTACGGCTCGGCCGGGAAGTAGGCGCGGATGTCGGCCGCGACGCGGCCGACGAGCTGCTTGTCGATGCCTTCGACGAGGATGCGCAGCCCCTGGTTCTGCACCGTGACCTTCGCGCCGTCGGGGATCTTGTACTCCTTCGCGTTGGCGAAGCCGAGGCTCAGGAAGATGGACGCGCCGCGCGACTCGGCCTTGAAGCCGACGCCCTCGATGTCGAGGGACTTCGAGTAGCCGTCCGAGACGCCGACGATCATGTTCTCGATGAGCGAGCGGGCGAGGCCGTGGAAGGCCTTCTGCTCGCGTTCCTCGCTGCTGCGCGCCACTTTGACGACGCCGTTGTCGAGCGACGCCGAGATGCCGTCGGGCAGGCGCCAGGCCAGCTCGCCGAGCTTGCCCTTGACGGCGACGTCCTGCCCCTTGATCTCGACGGTGACGCCCGCCTTGACCTCAATGGGGTTCTTGCCGATTCTTGACATGTTTCCTGCCCTCCTCTACCAGATGCTGCAGACGATTTCACCGCCCAGCTTGCGACGGCGGGCTTCGACGCCCGACATCACGCCGCTGGAGGTGGAGATGACGGCGACGCCAAGGCCGCCGAGAACGCGGGGGATCTCCTTCCAGCCGCAGAACTTTCGGAGCCCGGGCTTGGAGTCGCGCCGGATGCCGCGAATGACGGGCTTGGAGTCCTCGTTGTACTTCAAGGCGATGCGAAGCGTCTTGCGCGTGTCGCCCTCGACCTCGAAGCCCACGACATAGCCCTCTTCCTTGAGCACGTTGGCGACGGCCGCCTTCATGCGCGACGACGGCATCTCGACGATTTCATGGCCGGCGTCCTGTGCGTTCCGGATTCGGGTGAGCATGTCCGCGATGGGATCTGACCAACTCATAGTTCCTGTGTCTCCTTTCCTCTACCACGACGCCTTGGTCACGCCGGGGATCTGACCGCTGACTGCGAGCTCGCGGAAGCAGATGCGACAGACCTTGAACTTGTTCATGTAGGCCTTGCGGCGACCGCAGCGACTGCAGCGATTGTAGGCGCGGACCTTGAACTTGGGCGTGCGTTTCGCCTTGGCGATGAGCGATTTCTTTGCCATTTGAAGTTGCTCCCTTAACGGCCCATGAAGGGCATTCCAAGCAGCGAGAGCAGCTCCCGCGCCTGCTGGTTGTCTGCGGCCGTCGTGACGACGGTGATGTCCATGCCCTGCTCGGGCGCGCCGTGGCGGCTCAGGTCGATCTCCGGGAAGATCGTCTGCTCCTTGACGCCCATCGTGTAGTTGCCCCGGCCGTCGAATCCACGGGTGGGGACGCCGCGGAAGTCGCGGATGCGCGGCAGGGCGATGTGGATGAAGCGGTCGAGGAAGTCGTACATCCGATTCCCGCGAAGCGTCACCTTGGCGCCGATGACCATGCCCTCGCGGAGCTTGAAGTTCGACACGCTCTTGCGCGCCTTGCAGAGAATCGGCTTCTGGCCGGTGATCTGCGTCAGATCGTCGAGAACCGACTTCTGCGTGTCCTTGTCGACGATGCCGAAGGCCATGTTGACGACGACCTTTTCGACCTTGGGGACGAGCATCGGGTTCGAGAACCCGAACTTCTCGCGAAGGGCCGGGACGACCGTCTCCTGGTACTTTTGCTTGAGATTAGCCATTGTGGTTCAGTCCTTATTCAAACCGGTGACCGGTGCCCTTGGCGACTCGGACGCCCTTGCCGTCCTCGCGGATCCTCGAGATGCGCACGCCCTTCTTGGCCTTGGGGTCGTAAGGCATCAGGTTCGAGAGGTGGATGGGCGCGGGCACCTCGATGATGTCCCCTTCCGGGAACTGCTGGGAGCGGCGGATCGTCTTCTTGACGAGGTTCACGCCTTCGACCACGGCGCGTTCGCGCTTGGGGTCGATCGCGAGGACCTTGCCGGTCTTGCCGCGGTTGCGCCCTGTGTTGACGATGACTTCATCGCCCTTCTTGATTCTGCTCACGCTCATGTCACAGCACCTCCGGGGCCAGGGAGACGATCTTGGTGTAGTTCATGTCGCGCAATTCGCGGGCCACGGGCCCGAAGATGCGCGATCCGATGGGCGCCTTCTTCGCGTCGACGATCACGCAGGCGTTCCCGTCGAACTTGATGTACGACCCGTCGGGGCGACGGATGGGATACGCGGTGCGGACGATGACGGCGAGGCAGACCTGCCCCTTCTTGACCATGCCGGCAGGCTGGGCCTCCCGGACGGAAACGCGAACGAGGTCTCCGAGGCCGGCATATTTTTTGCTCTGTCCGAGGACGCGGAAGCAAACGACGCGGCGAGCGCCGCTGTTGTCCGCGACGGGCAGTTCGGTGGATTCCTGGATCATTTGGATTCTCCCTGCGCCGCGGGGGTCGCGGCCTTGTCAATGGCGACGAGGCGCCAGCGTTTCAGGCGGCTGTACGGACGGCACTCCTGGATCTCGACGACATCGCCGACGGCGGCCTCGTTCCTCTCGTCGTGGGTGTGCATCTTCTTCGCATCGACCATCTGCTTGCCGTAGATGGGGTGATGGTAGCGACGCTCGACGAGGACCACGATGGTCTTGTCGCCGCTGCGGCTGACAACCTTGCCCTTGCGGGTCTTGCGAATGCCGCGGGGGGCGGCGGTGCTTGTCTGCTCAGTCATTGCTGTTCATCTCCCGTTCGCGGATCACCGTGTGCATCCGGGCCACGTTCCTGCGCATCGCGCGGATCTGGATGCCGTCGGTCACCGTCCTGCGTGTCTTCATCCGCAGCATCTTCCGCTCAGTCTCCTTGATCTGGGCGAGGATCTCTTCCGTCGTGTTTTCGCGGATCTGCTTGATTTTCATAGTGTCGGTCTCCTCAGGCCTTTGCGTTTCTGCTGACCAAGACCGTGCGGATGCCAAGCTTGGCCGCCGCCAGGCGCATGGCCTCGCGAGCGAGGGAGTCCGGAACGCCCGCCAGCTCGAAAAGAATCGTGCCGGGACGGACGACGGCCACCCAGAACTCGGGGTTGCCCTTGCCCCCGCCCATGCGCACTTCGATCGGCTTCTTGGAGATCGGCTTGTCGGGGAAGATGCGGATCCACAGCTTGCCGCGGCGCCTGAGATGGCGGTTGATGGTCACGCGACAGGCCTCGATCTGGACGTTGGTAATCCAGGCGCGGTCCATGGCCTTGAGGCCGAAGTCGCCTTGTGAAAGTTCGGTGTTCGTCGTCGCAAGGCCGGCGCGGCTGCCGCGCTGCACCTTGCGATACTTGACGCGTTTAGGCATTAGGGGCATAGGATCTTCTCCCTCTGTTGGACTTTATCGGCTGATAGTCGTCCTTCTTGCAAATCCAGACTTTGACGCCGATCAGGCCGGCCGTCGTGTCCGCCTCGGCGAACCCGTAGTCGATGTTGGCGCGCAGGGTGTGGAGGGGCACCTTGCCCTCCTTCAACCATTCGGAACGCGCGATTTCGGCGCCGTTGATGCGTCCTGCCGCGAAAATCTTGATGCCGTCCACGCCCATGTCCATCGCGACCCGCTGCGCACGCTTCATCGCGCGCCTGAGCGCGATGCGCCGGACGATCTGCTGGGCGATGCTCTCGGCCACGAGCTGGGCGTTCGCATCCGGATCGCGCACCTCGGCCACCTCCACGTAGATCTCCTTGCCCGTCTTCTTGGCGAGCTCTTCGCGGGCGCGGGCGATCTCCTCGCCCTTGTGGCCCATGATGACGCCGGGGCGGGCGGAGTGGATGTTGATGCGGATACGGTTCGCGTAGCGCTCGATGCGGACCTCGGCAACGGCGGAGTTCGCGAACTTCTTCTGGATGTATTTGCGGATCTTGCAGTCCTCGTCAAGCAAATCACCAAAGGTGCGCTTGTCGGCAAACCAGCGCGAACGCCAGTCCTTGTCGACTGCAATGCGGAATCCGATAGGATTGACTTTCTGTCCCACGGGCTACTCCTTATTCTCTACCGTCGCTGAGAACCACGGTGATGTGGCTCGTCTGTTTCTGAATCGGGCTGGCGGAACCACGAGCGCGCGGCCAGTAGCGGCGCATGCTGGGGCCTTGATCGAAAACCGCCTTGGAGACGACGAGTTCGTCGACGTCCATGTTGTAGTTGTGGCTGGCGTTGGCCGCCGCCGACTTGATCGTCCTGCCGAGCAGGGCGGCCGCCTTGCGCGGGCTGAACTCGGTGATCTTGAGCGCTTCCGCAACGGACTTGCCGACGACGGCGCGAGCCATGTCGCGGCCCTTCGAGGCCGAGATGCGGACATTCTTGCTGATAGCCTTGACTTCCATTGACTGGTCCTCCGCCGCCTACTTCGTCGCCTTGTCGGTCGTCGAGCCGTGCCGCCGGAACGTGCGGGTCGGGGCGAACTCGCCAAGACGGTGACCCACCATGTTCTCCGTGATGAAGATCGGCAGGTGCTGCTTGCCGTTGTGGATCGCAAACGTGTGCCCGACGAACTCGGGGACGATCATCGAGCGGCGCGACCAGGTCTTGATCGGCACCTTGCGCCCGGACTTGTTCATCGCCTCCACCTTCTTGTAAAGGCAGGCGTCAACGTAGGGGCCTTTTTTGATTGAGCGTGACATATCGCGTTACTTCTTCTTTCTGCGTTTGACGATGAAACGGGACGAGGACTTGTTCGGCTTGCGCGTCTTGCCGCCCTTCGCGAGCTGGCCCCACGGCGAAACGGCCGGGCCGCCGCCGGAGGTGCGGCCTTCGCCGCCGCCCATCGGATGGTCGACCGGATTCATCGCGACGCCGCGCACCGTCGGGCGGATGCCCAGCCAGCGCTTGCGGCCCGCCTTGCCGAGGTGGATGCCGCCCGCGTCGGCGTTGCCGACCTGGCCGATCGTCGCCATGCAATCGGCATGGAAGCGACGCTCCTCGCCGGACGGCATGCGCAGCGTCACCCACGAGCCGTCGCGGGACATGACCTGCGCGCCGGTGCCGGCCGAACGCACGACCTTGCCGCCGCGGCCCGGAACGAGCTCCACGTTGTGGACGGACAGCCCGAGCGGAATCCGGGCGAGGGGCATGCAGTTGCCCACCTGGGGCTCGGCGTCCGGCCCGGAAACGACCTTCATGCCCACCGTCAGGCCCTCGGGGGCGAGGATGTAGCGCTTCTCGCCGTCGACGTACGCCAGCAGCGCGATGTTCGCCGTGCGGTTGGGGTCGTACTCGATCGCCTGGACGACGGCGGGGATGCCGACCTTGTTCCGGACGAAATCGACCAGGCGGTAGCGGCGCTTGTGGCCGCCGCCGCGATGGCGCACCGCGATGCGGCCGGCGCTGTCGCGACCCGCCTTGCGCTTCTTCGCCTTCGTCAGGCGGCGCTCGGGCCTGGTCTTCGTGATTTCCTCGAACGACGACACCGTCGCATGGCGGCGGCTCGGCGTGTAAGGCTTGTAAGATTTGATTCCCATGGTATGGAGTCTCCGTAGATTGACGAACCGCCTACAGCGGATCGATCTGGTCGCCGGGCTTGAGGGTGACGATCGCGCGCTTCCAATCCGGGGTCTTCACGGTGCGGCGGTTGCGAAGCACCTTGTTCACGCCGTCGTAGTTCTGGGTGTTGACCGCAAGGACCGTGACGTTGAAGAGGTCTTCGACCGCCTTCTTGATCTCGATCTTGTTCGCGGCCTTGGCCACGCGCAGCATGTAGCGGTTCTGCTCCTGAAGCGCCGTGCCCTTCTCGGTTGTGATGATGCCCTTGATGATGTCGTTCACATGCTTCATGCCACAGTCTCCTGTGTGTTCTCGCCGGCGAGCCGGTCCTTGATCTGCTCCCAGGCGCCCGTGGTCATGACCACGGCGGGGTAGCGGAGCACTTGATAGACGCTGCAGTTGCGCGACGTCGTCACTTCCACGCCGGGAAGGTTGCGGGCGCTCAACAGCACGTTGTCGTCCCATGCGGGGAGCACAATGAGCGCGGACGGGGCGCCGAGCGCCTCGAGCGTCGCCTTCAGCTCCTTCGTCTTCGGGGCCGCCATGCTCAGGTCGTCCACCAGCTTCACGTCGCCATTGGCGATGCGCTCGCTGAGCGCGCGGCGGAACGCCAGGCGCACGACCTTCTTGTTCACCTTGAGCGTGTAGTCGCGGGGACGGGGGCCGAACGCCACGCCGCCGCCGCGCCACACCGGCGACTGCCGGTAGCCGGCGCGGGCGCGGCCCGTGCCCTTCTGGCGCCAGGGCTTCTTGTTCGAGCCGGCGACCTCGCCCTTGCTCAGGGTGGACGCCGTGCCGGCGCGGAAGGACGCGTTGCGCGCCACAACGGCGTCGCGGACCGCCTGTTCGCCCCGGTCGAGGACCAGCATCTCGTCGGCGACTTCGATTTCGCCGGCATCTCGGCCGTCGCGGCCGTAAATCTTGATCGTTGCCATTATGCCTTCACCGCCTTCTTGATTGCCTTGCGGACGATGACCAGACCGCCGTTCGGCCCCGGGACCGCGCCGCGGACCAAAATCAGGTTCTGCTCGGGACGCACCTGCACCACCGCCAGGTTCTGCGTGGTCACGCGACGCGCGCCCATGCGGCCCGGCATCGGGTGGCCCTTCTCGATCTTGCCCGGGTCCTGGCGGGCGCCGATGGAGCCCGGACGGCGCTTGACGTGGCCGCCGTGCGTCTGCGGGCCGCCCGCGAAGCCATGGCGCTTCACCACGCCCTGGAACCCGCGGCCCTTGCCCGTGCCGATCACGTCCACATGCCCGACGCCGTCGAAGATCGACACGTCGAACACGTCGCCTGCCTTGACCTCCGCGCCCGCGTCGGCCTTGAACTCGCGCAGCACGCGCACCGGCGTCTCGAGACCGGCCTTGGCGCAATGCCCGACCTCGGCCTTCGAGAGCCGCGACGCCTTCTGCGGCGCCCAGCCGAGCTGGACGGCCTCGTAGCCGTCGCGCTCCGCCGTCTTCACCTGGACCACGGGGCACGGCCCCGCTTCAATGACCGTCACGGAGACGCGGACGCCGTCCTTGTCCCAAACCTGGGTCATTCCAACTTTTCTTCCAATCAAGCCTTCCATGATGGGTACCTCAAATCTTGATGGTGATGTCCACGCCGGCCGGGAGGTTGAGCTTCTTCAGCTCGTCCACCGTCTTCGCCGTGGGGCCCACGATGTCGAGAAGGCGCTTGTGGGTGCGCATCTCGAACTGATCCATGGACTTCTTGTCCACGTGGGGGCTGCGGTTCACCGTGAACCGCTCGATGCGCGTCGGGAGGGGAACCGGCCCCACAACCTGGGAGCCCGTCCCGCGCGCCGTTTCGACGATCTCCGTCACAGCCTGGTCGAGAACCCTGTGATCGTAGGCCTGCATCCGAATTCTTATGCGTTGACTCTGCATGACATCGTTACCTGTTCAATTTCTCAATATGGTCTCTTTGACAGCCCGGGGAACCACCGCGAACTGTTCCGGTTCCATGGAGTAGGAGGCCCTGCCCCGTGAAAGCGAACGGATCGCCGTTGAATACCCGAAAAGCTCTGCCAGCGGCACATCCGCCTCGACGACCTGCATGTCACCACGCATGTGCATCTCGCGGACCTGGCCTCGGCGCCCGTTCATGTCGCCCATGAGGTCGCCGGTGAATTCCGGCGGTGCCACAAGTTCGACGGCCATGATTGGCTCGAGCAGTTCCGGTCCGGCCGCCAGGGCGGCTTCCCGAAACGCCATGATTGCGGCGGTGCGGAACGCCATCTCGGTTGCGGAATCGTTGTCGAGGATTCCACCGCCGGTGATGCGGACGACGACGTCCTGCATCGGATAGCGGGCCAGCACGCCTGTTTGAAGCGCGTCCCGGACGCCCTGCTCGATGGACGCCCAGAACTCAGGCGGCACGGTGTTCCGGGGCGGCTTCACCTCGATGATGTTGCCTTTGCCCCGCGCCCCCGCGGACACGTGGAGACCCACGGTCGCCGCCTGGCGTTTGCCACCGAACTCGCGGTCGAACGTGCAAAGCCCGTCCGCGCTTCCGGTGACTGTCTCGTAGTAGGAGACCATCGGCTTGCCGACGTTCGCCGGCACCTTGAACTCCCGAAGGAGCCTGTCCCGAAGGATCTCGAGGTGCAGCTCGCCCATGCCGCTCATGATCGTCTGGCCGGTCTCGCCGTCGACCCGAATCCGACATGTGGGATCCTCGTCGGAGAGCAATTGCAGCGCCTCCTCGAGCTTGTCCTTGTCGGCCCGGCTCCTCGGCTCGATCGCCATGAACATCACCGGCTCCGGAAACTCGATCCGATCAAGCGCGATCTGCGCCTGCTCGGCGCAAAGGGTGTCGCCCGTCGTGAACTTCACGAGGGCGGGCGCCACGCCGATCTCGCCGCTGAAAATCGCTTCCGTGTCCGTCTGGCTGTTCGCATGCATCCGGATCAGCCGACCCACGCGCTCCCGCGTCTTCGTCCGGGGATTGTAGACGTTCATCCCCTTGCGAAGCTTGCCGGAGTACACGCGCACGTACAGCAGACGACCCAGGTACGCATCCGTCGCCACCTTGAAAACCAGTGCGGCCAGAGGCTCGTCGTCCGACGCCTTCCGCTCGACGGTCGCGCCCGTGCGGATCTCGAGACCCGACACCGGCGGCACGTCCAGCGGCGACGGCAGATACCGCGCCACCGCGTCCAGCAGCGGCTGGACGCCCTTGTTGCGAAGCGCCGACCCGCAAAGGACCGGCACGAGCTTGTTCGCCACCACCGCCCGACGGATCGCCGCATGCAGCAGCGCCTCGTCCAGCGGCTCGCCGGAAAGGTAGGCGTCGCCCGCGGCCTCGTCGGCCTCGGCGACCGCCTCGACCAGCGCCTCGCGCGCCGCCTGCGCCTCGCCGAGCAAACCGGACGGAATCTCCGAGGCGACGGGATGCTCGCCCAGATCGTCCGCGCGGTACGTCACGGCCTTCATCGCGATCAAGTCGATCGCCCCTTCGAAAGTCTCCGAAGCGCCGATCGGAAGCTGGATCGGCACGGCGTTGGCGCCGAGCCGGCCCCGCATCTCCTCGACGACGCGGGCGAAGTCCGCGCCGATGCGATCCATCTTGTTGACGAACGCGATGCGCGGCACGCGGTAGCGGTTGGCCTGTCTCCAAACGGTCTCCGACTGCGGCTGGACGCCGCCCACGGCGCAGAAGACGCCCACCGCGCCATCCAGCACGCGCAGCGCGCGCTCGACTTCCACGGTGAAGTCCACATGCCCCGGCGTGTCGATCAAGTTCACCTGGCGCCCCTGCCATTCGCAGGTCGTCGCCGCGGACGTGATCGTGATCCCCCGCTCGCGCTCCTGGATCATCCAGTCCATCGTGGCGGTGCCTTCATGCACCTCCCCGAGTTTGTGGACGATCCCGGCGTAGTAGAGGATCCGCTCGGAAACCGTCGTCTTCCCGGCGTCGATGTGCGCAATGATGCCGATGTTCCTCACATCCGCAATCGCATGGGAGCGACCCGCGTCCTGCGCGTCGCCCTTGCTCTTGCCTTTGGTTGAAGCATCCGTTGCCACAAATAAAACTTTCCGGGAAAACCCTGACTACGAGATTGAATTGTCAAAGAACGAAAAAACGGGAAAGGCGCGGGCGCACCCGCGCCGACGCCGGGAGGGGCGAGCCTCGGCCCGCCCGCCGACACCTACCACGCGTAATGCGCGAAGGCCTTGTTGGCCTGGGCCATCTTGTGCGTGTCGTCGCGCTTCTTGATGATGTTGCCCTGGTTGTTGTACGCATCCAGGAGCTCCAGCGCCACGGCCTTGGGCATGCCCACGCCCCGGCGGCCCGACGCGTACTGCGTCAGCCAGCGAAGCGCAAGCGCAAGCTGCCGGTGCGGCTTGATCTCGACCGGAACCTGGTACGTCGAACCACCGACGCGGCGGCTCTTCACCTCCACGCGCGGCTTCATGTTGTTCACGGCCTTGTTCACGACCTCGAGGGGATCCTCGCCCTCGACCTTGCGGCCGATTTCCTCGATCGCGCCATAGACGATCGTCTCCGCGATCGTCTTCTTGCCCGACCGCATGAGGTAGTTGATCATGTTCGCCACGAGCTCGCTCCCGTACTTGGGATCGATCTTGGGGGGGCGTTTGACTGTCTTGCGTCTTCTTGACATGGATGGAGACTCCGATTACTTCGCGCCGGCCTTGGGACGCTTCACGCCGTACTTCGAACGGCTCTTCTTCCGATTGTTCACGCCCAGGCAGTCCAACGCGCCGCGCACCACATGGTAGCGCACGCCGGGAAGGTCGGCCACCCGGCCGCCGCGCACCAGCACGACGCTGTGCTCCTGGAGGTTGTGGCCTTCGCCCCCGATGTAGGCCGTCACTTCATGGCCGGTGGTCAGACGCACGCGGCAGACTTTGCGCAACGCCGAGTTCGGCTTCTTCGGCGTCTGGGTCTTCACAAGGAGACAGACCCCGCGCCGCTGGGGGCAGTTCTTCAGTGCAGGCGACTTGCTCTTGTACTTGAACTGAGTCCTGCCTTTTCTGACAAGCTGATTGATTGTGGGCATAGTGATATTGATCCTGATCTTTGCAAGGAACGTTGAGACTACCATATCTCGGCGGAGGAATGCAAGCAGAAAATTTCGCGGTTTCCAGGCGGCGATCCCGCCCCCGGAAAACCGCGAAATTCAGTGAGGAGGGAGAGGAGAGAGGAGTGTTGGCTGGGGGTTGTTGAAATTACGGATTACGAATTACAAATTACGAATGAGGGCCGAAAGGTAACTTTGTCGAGCTTTGTCGATTTTAGCGGCTAGTGGCCAGGGATTGGATCAGTCGGATCAGCCCGATCATGGATTTCAGCGCGGCGCGCCTCGGAAGGCGAATGGACTAGGCAACGAGGCAGAGGCAATGCGGCTAGCCGGGACGGCGTCGCCCTACCTGCTTCGCGCCACACACCCCTCGCCCGCGCCCAAGCGCGGCGCGCCTCGGCCGGGGGTTCGGGGCAGAGTCCCCGTCCATTGCAAAAACGCCCGACCCCACGCGAACCCAACCGCCCTCACTCACCCTCGCGCCGCCCGCGCCCAAGCGCGGCGCGCCTCGGCCGGGGGTTCGGGGCAGAGTCCCCGTCCATTGCAAAAACGCCCGACCCCACGCGAACCCAACCGCCCTCACTCACCCTCGCGCCGTCGGCCCCCAAGCGCGGCGCGCCTCGGCCGGGGGTTCGGGGCAGAGTCCCCGTCCATTGCAAAAACGCCCGACCCCACGCGAACCCAACCGCCCTCACTCACCCT
>JBMNOD010000126.1:0-4961 GCA_050942875.1 Kiritimatiellia bacterium | reverse complement strand
GCTCGGGCATCGGCGGCGGCGACTATGGCGACGGCGGCACGGTGACCATCCACGGCGGCACGGTCTTCGCACAGGGCGACGACTACTGCGCGGGCATCGGCGGCGGCGACGAAGGCAACGGCGGCACGGTGACCATCCACGGCGGCACCGTCACGGCCACGAGCGCCGGGTACGGCGCGGGCATCGGCGGCGGCGACGAAGGCAACGGCGGCACGGTGACCATCAACGGCGGCACGGTCTTCGCACAGGGCGACACCGGCGGCGCGGACATCGGGCCGGGGCGCAACGGCGTGGTCGCCGGCGCAAACACTTTCACCGGCGGCTCGATCTGCCTCGGCGGCGTATTCATCGCCCCCGAACCCTCGAACAGCACAGTCCCCGTCTTCTGCGCCGTGGTGGCGGGCTTCGAGCCCGGCGCACGGGTCGAATTCACGGATCCCGGCACGCTGCCGGCCGGCTTCGGTACGACCGACATTTTCGCCGATGACGGCGGCGCCATCTACCTGTGGCTCCCGAACGGCACCTACACCTTCACGGCAAACGGACACGACTGCACGGTGACGATCCAGGACGGCGTCGGGCCGACCGGCGTGACGGTCAACGGCGTGGATGTCGCGCTCGGACCGCCAAACGACGCGGCAGGCTGGGCCTACGACGCGGCGACCGGCATCCTCTCGCTCACGAACGCAGGCCCCTTCATGCTCTCGGGTGCCAACATGATCGGCGGCGTGTGCGTTGTTGTTCCGGAAGGCGTGACGAACACCGTCACGCTCTCGAACCTGACGCTCAGGGCGACGGGTAACGGCCAGTGCGCCTTCGCGCTGGAGACGAACGCCAACGTCATGCTCCTCCTCGCGGGAACCAACACGCTCGCCTCGGGCTACCTCCGCGCGGGTCTCGAGGCCGCAGAGGGGCGGACACTCTCCATCACTAACGCGCCCGGCGACGATGCGGGCGCACTGACGGTGACGGGCGGCTATGATGCCGCAGGCGTCGGCGGCAGTTATTGTGCTAACGGCGGCGCGGTGAACATCAACGGTGGTGTGATCACGGTGACAGGCGGTGATGGTGGTGCCGGCATCGGCGGCAGCCATAGCGCTAGCGGCGGCATGGTGAACATCAACGGCGGAGACGTGGACGTGACGGGTGGCTGGGGCGCCGCAGGCATCGGTGGCGGCTACGATGGTATCGGCGGCACGGTGACCGTCAATGGCGGCACGGTCACGGCCACGGGCGGTGACGCCGGTGCCGGTATCGGCGGCGGTTATAACTATAGCAACATCCCCAACGCGGATACCGACTCGGGCGGCACTGTGACCGTCAATGGCGGCGCGGTGACGGCAACCGGTGGCCGGTATGCCGCAGGCATCGGCGGCGGCGACTATGGCGGTGGCGGCACAGTGAACATCTCCGGCGGCACGGTCACGGCCACGGGTGGCTTCGACGGCGCGGGCATCGGCGGCGGCTATGAGGGCCAAGGCGGCGCGGTGACGATCACCGGTGGCGGGGTTTCCGCAACCGGCGGCGACTATGCGCCCGGTATTGGCGGCGGCTTCGTTTATGACAGTACCAATTCCATCGCCGGCTGGGGCGGCACAGTGGCGATCTCGGGCGGACGGGTCATGGCGACCGGCGGCCGGTACGCCGCAGGCATCGGTGGCGGCTCCGGCTGGACGGTTGAAGGCGGCGACGGCGCGGATCTGACCGTCTCCGGCGGCACGGTCTTCGCCACCGGCGGCGCGGACGGCGGGCCGGGTGTCGGCAGCGGTGTTGGCAATGTGGAAAACGGTGGCACCCCGCCGCAAGTTTCCGGCACGTGTACCTTCACCGGCGGCTCGATCCGCATTCTCGGCGGCTATGCGGCGGCCGATCCCACTGACACCGACTCGGAGCGCGTCTGGTGCGTGACGGTGACGAACCTCACGCCGAATGCGGAAATCACGGTCGAGTCTTTGGATCCCTACGGTGTCAACGACCTCTACGCCGACGAAGCCGGCAAGCTCTACCTCTGGCTACCCAACGACTACTATGATTTCTCGGCAGGCGGCGCAGGCTACGAGGTGACCGTCAGCGACGCGGACACGACGGCTACCCCGAAGTCAACGCCACCCCCGGCACCGCGCGCCTACATCACCTTCTCCAGCACGGACACGTTCAAGGTCAAGCCAGGTGCAAAGACTTGGAACGGAACGCTCGAATGCTCCACCAATGCGACGGACTGGGTGGAGTTCACCACCGCTGGCGCGGACGCGGCGCTGGACGACGGCTCCGGCGAGTACCGGCTCTACCTCTGCGGCACGAACAACACCGTCATCACCGGCGACTACTATGCACCCGCCTGGACAATCACCGCCGACGGCGCGGTCGCCTGCTCCGGCAACATCGAGACCCTGCTCGACTACACGACGGTGCTGGCCGGCCAGCACCCGGCAATGGGCAACTACTGCTTCGCGAATCTCTTCAAGGATTGCACGGCGCTCGTGGGCGCGCCGGAACTGCCGGCCGCGAACCTGGCCAGCCGCTGCTATCAGTACATGTTCGCGGGCTGCACGGCCCTGACTGCGGCGCCGGAACTGCCGGCGACGACGCTGCCTTCCTCCTGCTACTACTTCATGTTCCGCGGCTGCACGGCGCTCGCGAGCGCGCCGGAACTGCCCGCCACGACGCTATCCGGTTCCTGCTACTCCTACATGTTCTACGGCTGCACGAACCTGACGAATGCGCCGGCCCTGCCGGCGACGACGCTGGCCCCCGATTGCTACTACGGCATGTTCTTCGAATGCACCGCCCTGACGGAGGCGCCCGCGCTGCCGGCCACGAATCTGGCCGATGCCTGCTACGCCAGCATGTTCGGCTGGTGTTCGGAGCTGACGCAGGCGCCGCCGCTGCCGGTCGAGACGCTGGCCCCCCATTGCTACGCCAGCATGTTCTCCGGATGCACGAGCCTGACAGAAGCGCCGACGCTGCCGGCGACCAATCTGACCGCCTACTGCTATGCGTCCATGTTCTCCGACTGCACGAGCCTGACGAACCTGCCGGCGCTGCCGGCGAGGAAACTGGCGTATAGCTGCTATGCGTCCATGTTCAAGAACTGCACGGGGATCAAGCTGTACACCGAAGGCTCCGGGCCGATCTGGGGCATCCCCGAGGGCGCGATGCTCGCGGGGGACTGGAACAAAACCATGCTCGCCGGCACGAGCGGCACCTTCACCGGCGACCCGGTGCCCGGCGCCACCTACTACTACGATCCGACGATACCGCCACCGTCGACCGCCTACCTCACCTTCTCGGGCGCAAACGCCTTCACGATCACGCCGAGCGCGGTGTCGTGGAACGGAGATCTTTTCTACTCCACCAACACGACGGACTGGATCGCGTTCGACAGGGACGGCGCGACCGCGGCGCTGGACAGCGGTTCCGGCGACTACCGGCTCCACTTCCGCGGCGCGGGCAACACCCTCGTCACCGGCGGCAACCTGGCCTACTGGACGATCAACGCCGCGCCAGCCTCGGTTGACTGCTCCGGCAACATCGAGACGCTGCTCGACTACGCGACGGTGGAGGCCGACGGACATCCGGCGATGATCGCCAACTGCTTCGCGAACCTCTTCAAGGACTGCACGGCGCTCGCGAGCGCGCCGGAGCTTCCGGCGACGAATCTGATCGACAACTGCTACGTCGGCATGTTCCGCGGCTGCACGGGGCTGACGAACGCGCCGGCGCTGCCGGCCACGACGCTGCCCGGCGGCTGCTACCAGGAGATGTTCCGCGATTGCACCTCGCTGGTGCAAGCGCCCGCGCTGCCGGCGATGACGCTGCCTTCCTCCTGCTACAAGGGCATGTTCACCAACTGCACGGCGCTGGCGACGGCGCCTGAGCTGCCCGCGACCACGCTGGGCGCCACCTGCTACCAATACATGTTCGCCGGCTGCACGAGCCTGACGAACGCGCCGGCGCTGCAGGCCACGACCCTCGCCCCCGGCTGCTACCACAGCATGTTCCGCGGCTGCACGGCGCTGACGCGCCTGCCGGAGCTGCCGGCCACGACGCTGGCAGTCTTCTGCTATGCGTTCATGTTCACCGACTGCACGGACGTCGCGCTCCACGAGACGGGCACCGCCCCGACCTGGGGCATCCCCGACGCCCAGACCGCCATCGGCTGGAACACGAACATGCTCGCCGGCACCGGCGGCACCTTCACCGGCGACCCGGTGCCCGGCGACATCTACTATTACACGCCGTCCACGCCGACGCCGCGCACGTACGTGACCTTCACGAGCGCGTCCGCCTTCTCGATCAAGCCGCAGGAGGCGTCCTGGGACGGCACGCTCGAATACTCCACCGACGCGACGGACTGGACGGCCTTCACCACCAACGCCGCCGCCGTGGCGGCGGCCGATGGCGACGGCACGTTCACGCTCCACTTCAGCGGCACGGGCAACTCCCGCATCTCGCCCAACGACATGGGGCTGAGCGGCTGGATCCTCGCCGCCGACGGCGACGTCGCCGCCACCGGCGACATCGGGTCGCTGCTCGACTACGCGACGGTGGCCAACGGCGGACAGCCGGCGGTGGCCACCTACGCCTTCGCCAACCTCTTCTCCGGCTGGACGGCGCTCACAAGCGCCCCCGAGCTCCCGGCCGCGGACCTGGCAAGGGGTTGCTACTACGGCATGTTCCGCGGCTGCACGAGCCTGGCGGAGACGCCCGAGCTCCCGGCCACGAACCTGGCCCGCTCCTGCTACGCCTCCATGTTCTCCGGATGCACGGCGCTGACGAACCTGCCGACGCTGGCGGCGACGACCCTGGCCGAGAGCTGCTACGCGTCGATGTTCAAGGACTGCATCGGCATCACGCTCCACGAGACGGGCACCGCCCCGACCTGGGGCATCCCCGACGCCCAGACCGCCACCGGCTGGAACGCCGACATGCTCGACGGCACCGGCGGCACGTTCACCGGC
>JBMNOD010000051.1:0-25526 GCA_050942875.1 Kiritimatiellia bacterium | reverse complement strand
TTCTTGGATGAACCGATTTCGAAAGCTTGCTCCTCGATACGAAAAAACAGATCTTTCATATTGCGCACTGCTTCATCTTGCCGCCGCCATGATCACTCTGAATAAAGTGTCGGTTATTTGCGGATAAGGCCTATGTCGAATGGCACATGCGCCAGGCGCTCGCCCCGATGCTCTACGCCGAGGAGGACCTGTCGGCGGCCCGCCTGGAGTGCGACCCGGTGGCCAGGACCGCGCCCACGGAGCGTTGCAGGCAAAAGAAGGCGGTTCAAAGAACGGAAGAGGGATTTCCGCTCCGCCGATGGGACGGGCTGCTCCATGCGCTTTCCACCTTGGCGAGGAACACATGCCAAGCTGCGGGGGACAAGGGAAACGTGTCGTTCGTCTGCGACACGCAACCTGACGCCTACCAGTCCCGCGTGTTCGACCTGCTTGCGGAAGACGCCCCGTTTTGGCCGGAGCGTGTGTCCAGTAAGCGGAACGTGAAACCAAAGCCGGAATAAGACCTAATCCGCTGAAAATCAGAAACTTAAAAGGCGTTCAGACCGTGATTTTTCGCTGGAACTTCGGTCTAGGGGGGCTAGCGCCAAGGCGCGGGTGCGCGGCAGCCCGCCGGGACGACGGTCTCCAGCGGGGGCGCCCTTCCAGGGCGAGTGGCGGCTAGCCGAGACGGCATCGCCCTACCTCCGAGGCGCCCTTCCAGGGCGAGCGGGCAACCCGTCGTAGCCGGGTTGGTACTTTGCCACGCGGCGGGGAAGGCAGTTTTTCAGCGATCAGCGACGGGCTTTGCCCGGGAAAAACTGCCTCCATTCGCGGAGATTCGTGGGAGCTATTGTTTTTTGGGGACAGGCTCCAAAAAACGGTGAGGAGTGAGAAGAGCGTAGAGAGGAGTGTTGGCTGGGGACGCCCCAGACCCCGGTTGACCTGCCGAGGCGGCTTCGCCGATTGTTTTTTGTCTACAGAAAGACAAGAAAAAGGTGGTCATAACCCGGGGTCTGGGGCGGAGCCCCAGCGGAAACTGCTCTCTACTCTCCTCTCCCTACTCTCCTCTCCTCTCCCTACTCTCCTCTCCTCTCCCTACTCTCTTCTCTCTACTCTCTTCTCTCTACTCTCTACTCTCTACTCACTCTTCTCCAAAAGGCCCTGCTCGCGCTGGGATTTCGTGAACAGCGAGGCGATGAAGGGCAGCACGGTGAGGGTGAACAGGCCGGCGACGAGGATGCCGCCGACGGAGGCGACGCCCATGCTGACGCGGTTCTCGGAGCCGATGCCGCGGCCGAGGGCGATCGGCAGCATGCCGAGGCCGGAGGCCAGGATGAGCATCAGCGCGGGGCGGAACTGGTCGTGCATCGCCACGATCAGCGCCTCGCGCTTCGTCATGCCGTCGTCGTCGACGAGCTGGCCCATGCGCTCGATGATGAGGATGGCCGCGTTCACGACGATGCCGATGAGCATCAGCACGCCGAGCAAGGTCAGGATCGTGGCCGAGAGCCCGGTGGCCGCGAGGGAGCCGATGACGCCGATGAGGCCCATCGGCAGCGTCAGGAGCACGAAGGCGGGGCGAGTCCACGATTCGAGCATGGCGGCGAGGAGCAGCACGGTGAGGAACGCGCCGAGCAGGATCGCCTCGGTGAAGTCGGCGATGGCGTCGACGAGCAGCTTGCTGCTGCCGGCGGGCTTCAGCTCGTAGCCCGGCGGGATGAGGTCGAGGCGGTCGACCTCGGCGAGGATCGCGTCGGCCGTCTGGCTGAGCGTGGCGCCGGGGACGAGGTCGCCGACGATGACGACGGCGCGCTGCTTGTCGTAGCGGTACACTTGGAGCAGGGCGCGGTCGTCGACGACGTCGGCGACGCTTTCGAGCGGGATGGCCTTGCCGTCGCGGGCGGGCAGCATGAACTGGCGGACCTGATCCTTGCCGGGGATTTCGCCGAGCTTGACGCGGATGTCGTAGGAGCGGTCGCCGCGCTTGTAGGTGGCGGCCTCGACGCCGTCGATGTTGGCGCGCACGAGCGCGCCGAGGGCGGAGGGGGCGACGCCGAGGTCGGCGAGGACGGCGCGGCGCGGGACGACGCGCAGCTCGGGCTTGGCGTCGCGCACGGTCGTCTCGAGCATGCCGACGCCGGGCGCCTTGCGGCCGACGTCGCGGATGGCGCGCGCGGTGTCTTCGAGCACGTCGAGGTCGGGGCCGGTGAGGTTGAATTCGATGGGCAGGGCCTGCCCGCCGAGCTTGTTGCCGACGGAGGCGGAGACGAGGCAGTCGGTTTCGTCGGCCAAAAGCTCGCGGACTTCCTGGAGGCGGTCGTGGATGCTCCAGTCGCGCTCGAGCTTGGATTTGAAGAAGAGCTCGATCTGGCCCATGTACACGCCTTCGCTCGCCTGGCCGCCGAAGGCCAGGGCGTAGCCGGCGGTGGTCAGGACGTTCTCGAGGTCGGAGAACTTGCCGAGGCGCTCCTGGATGGCGGCGAGGCGCTTCTGGGTGGCTTCGAGGCTGCTGTGGGGCGGGAGTTCGACGCGGATGAAGATGCGGCCGACGTCGTCGTTCTCGAAGAAGGTGAAGCCGATGCGGTCGGAGCCGATCTTGAGCGAAAGGAGGAACACGGCCACGAAGCCGACGGCGATGGCGATGCAGACGGGGCGGCGGTCGAAGACGCGGCGCAGCCAGAACGCGTAGCGGCTGGCGATGCGCTGGAAGCCGATCTCCCAGCGGCGGCCGAAGCGGCTGAAGACGTTGTCCTTGCGCGCGCCGACGGGCTGGAGGATCAGGGCGCAAAGGATCGGCGTGAGCGTGAAGCTGATGAAGATGGAGACGGCGTTGACGACGAGCGTCGTGATCGCGAACGGCGCCAGGACGCGGCCGACGAGGCTCCACATCATCGCGATGGGGAACATCACGATCACGTTCGTGCCGGCCGAGGCGAGCACGGCGACGGTGACCTCGGAGGCGCCCTGGCGGGCGGCCTCCCAGCGGTCGGCCGTCGTCTCGAACTTCGAGACGATGTTTTCGAGCACGACGATGGAGTTGGAGACGAGCACGCCGGTGGAGAGGCCGATCGCGAGGAGCGTCACCGTGTTGAGCGTCTGGCCCCAGAGGTGCATGAAGAAGAGGCTGACGACGACCGTGACGGGCATCGTGATGGCGACGATGAGCGTCGTGCGGATGTTGACGAGGAAGATGAAGAGGATGGCGGCGCAGATGAGGATGGCCTGCCAGACGCTGTCGACGGCGGAGTTGACGGACTCGACGATCTGCTCGGACTCGTCGGAGACCCAGTCGAGGGTCATGCTGGACGGGAGGGAGGCGGCAAGCTCCTCGTAGCGGCGGCGGCACTCCCGGGCCACCTTCACGGTGTTGCCCTCGGACTTCTTGACGATCTTGATCGCGATGCCCGGCTTGCCGTCGAGCAGGACGCGCTCGCGCACCTCCTCCGTCGCCATGCGGACGGTCGCGATGTCGCGCAGGAGCACGCGCGCGCCGTTGGCGCCCGCCACTTCGAGCGCCTCGATCTGCGCCACCTCGGGGTACTCCGCGTCGAAGCGCACGGCGTACTCCATGTCGCCTTCGCGCAGACGGCCGCCGGGCAGGCTCAGCACGCCGGCGCCCAGCGCCGTCGCCACGTCGCCCGCCGTCAGCCCCGCCGCCACGAGCCGCGCGCGGTCCAGCTCGACCCACACCTCGCGTTCGTTGCCGCCCACGACGTCCACGCGCGCCACGCCGCGCACCGTCGCGAAGCTGTCCGCGACCTCGTTGTCCGCATAGTCGTAGAGATCGTCCACGACCTGGTCGCCCGAGAGGAAGAGGTTCACCACCGGCGCCTCGTTGATGCTGATCTTCTGGATCACCGGCCGATCGGCGTCGATCGGGAGATCGGCGAGCACGGCGTCGAGCTTCTCGCGCACGTCCTGCGCCGCGACGTCCACGTCCACGCCCAGCTCGAACTCGAGAACGACCTGGCTCACGTTCTCCAGGTTCGAGGCCATGATGTGCTTGAGCCCGTCGATGCCCGAGACGGCGTCCTCGACGTACTTCGTGACGTCTTTCTCAATGTCCTCGGGCGACGCCCCGACCCACTGGGTGATGACGGTGACGTAGGGGATGTCCACGGCGGGCAGATCCTCGATGGACATCTTGCGGCCGGCGTTGAGCCCAAGCACGATGAGCGCGATGAGCAGGCAGGACATGGCGACGGGGCGCCGGGTGGATGCAGTGGCTAGGAACATGGAAGCAATCTCCCTTCAGAACGGACGGGTCGGGATTAAAGCACGCTGACGAGATCGCCGTCGGCCAGGAGGGTCTGGCCTTCGACGACGACCAGCTCCCCGGGCTCCAGCCCGGAGACGATCTCGATCCAGCCGCCGTCCGCGACGCCGGAGACGATCTCGCGTTCGACGGCCCGGCCGTCGACGACGACGAAGACGATGTTGCGGCCGCGGCGGAAGAGCACCGACGCCGCCGGGACGCCGAGCCCCTCGCGGGAGGAGAAGCCGACCGTGAGCTTCGCCATGTTGCCGGGCACGACGCCGTCCTGCCCCTGCGGGATGCGCCCCTTGATCTCGAAGGTGCGCAGCGCGGGGTCGACCGTGGGGCCGCGGTGCGTGACGACGTGCTCGCCGGCGTCGCGATCGTCGACCGAAAGGCGGAAGGTCGTCTCGCCAACGCGGACGTCGCCATGGTACGCGGCGGGGAGGAACGCGACGGCCTCCTGGGTGGCGAAGTCCTCGATGCGGACGATGGGCTTGCCAACGGAGGCGAATTCGCCGGGTTCGGCGCTGCGGCGGGTGACGACGCCGTCGATGGGGGCGACGACCGTGGCGTCGGCGAGATTCTTGCGGGCGATGCCGAGCGCGGCCTGGGCCTGCTCGACGCGGCGCTCGGCCAGTTCGACGCCTGCCTTGGCGACCTCCTGCGCGGCTTCGGCCTGGGCGCGGCCGACGTCGCGCACCTCGAACTCGTGATCGCTCACGCGGCCCTGCCCGTGGAGGCGCTCGTAGCGGGCGAAGTCGCTCAAGGCCTTGCGCGCCTGGGCCTCGGCCTGGGCGGCCTGGGCCTTGGCGACCGCGAGCGACGCGCGGGCGACGTTGAGATCCTGCTCGGCGATCGTCACGGCCTTCTCGAGGCTGGTCGGGTCGACCTGGAAGAGGACGGTCTTGCCGGCCTCGACGAAGTCGCCTTCGTCCACGTCGATGCGGTCGAGATTGCCCGGGACGCGGGCGCCGACGTTGGCGACGACCTTGCACTCGATGGCGCCCTGGACGGTGAGCCGGTTTTCGAAGCGGTGCTGCCCGGCGGGCGCCGCGCGGATGGCGCGGCGCTGGGCGGCGGCGGATTCAGCGGTCTTGGTCGATTCGGTCGAGGCGCTGCTGCGCCCGCAGCCCGCCGCCACGCCGGCGGCGAGAATCGCGAGGAGGAAGGTTTTAATGAAATGCATGGTGGTTCCTTGGGTTGGAGATTTGAAACTTGAAACTTGAGCCGGAGGGCAGCTTTGTCGAGAGCTTTGTCGATTTCAGCGGCTAGCGGCTAGCGGCTAGCGGTTAGAGAGTCTAGAGAGTCTAGAGAGTCTAGAGGATCTAGAGAATCTAGAGGATCTAGAACGACAGCATGGCGAGAGTAAGTGTAAAAGGGAGCAAGTGTGGGAGTAAGTTTTTTTAGTGAGGAGTGAGGAGCGAGAAGAGAGGAGTTTGTTCAAATTACGAATTACAAAATTACGAATTACAAGCCTCCGGAAGACCTTGGACTTTGGACCTTGGACTTTGGACTTCCTAGCCGCTAGCGGCTAGTCCCTGCCGCGAAGCGGCCTGGTCTGATCCCCCGACGCCCGCGTAATCCCCATCGCGAGTTCGAGCTGCGCGATGGCGAGGCGTTCGGCGAGGGCGCTGCGGACCAGCGCGACCTGCGCGGCTTCCATCTCGGAGCGCGCGTCGAGGGCGTCGCTCAGCGGCAGGAGGCCCTCGCCGGCCTGGGCGTCGCGATCCTCGAACTTGGCCTTGGCCACGTCGTAGGCGCGCTGGAGCAGGCGGGTGTTTTCGGCGGCGTCATCGACGGCCGCCGAGGCGGCGATGACGCGCACCATGATCGAAAGGAACGTCGTCTCGCGCTCGAGCTCGGAGCGGGTGCGCTCGACCTTGGCCTGGCGGTGGCGGGCGACGTTGGCGAAGCCCGAGAAGACCGACCACGCGCCGGAAAAGCCGCTCATCCAGTTGGCCGAATGCTTCGCGAGGTCGTCGGTGGTCCAGTTGAGCGAGGAGGCGAACGAGAGCGTGGGCAGGAAGTTGCAGAACGCGGCGCGAACCTGGTCCTCGGCCATGACGACGCTGCGGTCGGCGATGCTCAGCTCGGGATGGATGCCGAGGGCGGTCATGACGAGGTTCGTCACATCGCCTTCGGGGCGGGTGGCGGCGCCAACGTCTCCGGAGAGCGTGACGGGGGCGAAGGGCGAAAGCCCGAGCCCGACGAGCAGGTTGCCGCGATCGACGTCGAGCTGGCGGCGCGCGTGATCGAGCTCGAACTTGCGCGCCTCGGCGAGGAAGCGGGCCTGGTCGCGCTCCCAGCCGGTGCAGAAGCCCTCCTCGGCAAGGCCCTCGACGCGCGCGGCGTAGGCGCGGGCGGCTTCGACTTGTGCCGCGAGCGCGGCGATCGTGTCCTCCTGGATCTTGACGGCGAAGTAGTCGGCCGTCGTCTGGAGCACGATGCCCTGGCGGACGTAGGCCGCGGCCGTGTCGGCCGAAGCCTGGCCGTGCCGGGCGAGGGAGTACAGGAACCAGGACGACGGCATGAAGACCGGCGCGCCGACAGAGAGGGCGCCGGCGCCCGCGTCCTTCTCCTGCATCATCGGCTCCTTGGCGTGCCAGGTGTAGCCGACGGTGGTGGAGACCTTGGGCAGGAAGGCCGAGAAGGAGAGGTCGCGGGCGATGCGCCCGAGCTGGCGGTCGAGGTCGGCGGCCCGCACGGCGTAGTTGTTCGTCATGGCGATGCGGATGCAGTCGTCGAGCGAAAGCGGCTTGGCCAGATGCTCGGCGGCGAGGTCTTCCAGACGGCCCGAAAAGGCGTCGGTCTGCTCCTGTCGCGCCTTGACGGCGTCGAAGGAGGCGCAGCCGGTGAGCAGCAGCGCGGCGAGGATGGCGGGGGCGGGGGCGAAGCCCCGCCCGTACGAGAATGGGCGGGGAAACGCGGGGCGAAGGGTGCGAGGCAGGTTCATTTGGCGGTCTCCAATTGGGCGAAGGCCGCCTGTTCGAGCGCTTCGGAGTATTTGCCCATCAGTTTCAACATGGTGCTGAATTCGCCGGGATCGAGCGCGGCGGCGGCCTGGGCTTCGAAGCGGCTGATTTTGTCGAGAATGCGCATGGCCAGCGCATCGCCTTTGGGGGGAAAGGCGGATTTGCCTGCGCCGCCGGTCGGTCGGATGGTCGAGGCGGACGACCAGCCCGTCGGCTTCCATGCCCGCGAGGATCGAGGTCATGGTCTGGCGCGGGATGCAGATGAAATCGGCGATGACCGACGGCTCGGCGCCGTCCTGGAAAAGCTTGAGGTACAGCAGGGCCTTGATCGCGGTCGCCGGCGTCTTCAAGCGCTGGAGGATGGCGCGGACGACGCGTATCCAGCGATTGACGACGAGCGTCCATTCGCGGTGGAGTCCGCACGGGACGTAGCCGACGATCTTGTCGGCGCTGAGCAGGTCTCGCTGCTGGCTTTCGGTGTTCATGGAAGGATTCCTCTTTTAAAAACAATCGTCTGGATTCGGATAATCCCATTTCGGACTAACGAAGCGCGTACTCTAGCATGTTGCGGACGGAAGCGCAAGGGGGAATTTGAGATTTGAAAGAAATTTGAAATTTGAAATTGGGGCCTGAGGGCAGCTTTGTCGAGAGCTTTGTCGATTTCAGCGGCTAGCGGCTAGCGGCTAGAGATTCCGAAGGACAACTTTGTCGAGAGTTTTGTCGATTTCAGCGGCTAGCGGCTAGCGGTTAGAGATTCCGAAGGACAACTTTGTCGAGAGCTTTGTCGCAAACTTTGTCGATATTTCGAGTCGTCAGCAACCCCCTTCGGCCTCTCACCTCCTTACAAGTGCTCGCGGTCAAATTCGCGGTGGAGATGGATGGCGCCAAAGCTGTTCAGCAGATAGCCAAGCGACTCAAGCGATTCCTGGACGATCGACTTGGTCAGGCGCAGCGACTGCTCCAGCCCGATGTGGAACCAGATGAGCCGCCCGCTGCCCAGGAGCCGGCTGAAGAACAGCACCACGACCAGCCCGACCTGCACATAGACGAAAGCTTGCGTGCCGACAAACTCCTCCGCACCCGGCAGCAGCGTCCGCCACAGGTGCAAGGCGCGAACAACGACCACGATGGCGGTCGCGACGGCAAACGGGAACCAAGCGCCATGGTACAACGCCCTGTCGAACACCCAATCCAGCTCGCGGATCAAACAGCACAGGTAAAAGCCGCAGACCAGCAGATACCAGCCGCGCCCATGAGGCCGTCGGCGGGCCGCGCGGGCGAAAAGCGCCGCGCAAACCAGCAACATCAATGCCTGGCTCCACTCGGTCAGCGAATGGTCGCGAAGCCGATTGCCGGTTGCGGCAAGATCGACGACCACCATAAACGGCACCAATATGACAATCAACACCAGCCGGATGCTGTTCTCAATACTGCGACGCAACGGCGACTCTTTCGGAGGCATCATGTCGGACATAACCTGCACATCTCGCTTTCTCAAACCCAATCAACGTCGGGACGCAGCCGCCGACTTTGTCGGCGCTGCAAGAATCTCGATGCTGGCTTTCGGTGTTCATGGAAGGATTCCTCTTTTAAAAACAATCGTCTGGATTCGGATAATCCCGTTTCGGACTAGTCGAGGGCACACTGTACCACGTTGCAGACGGGGACGCAAGAAGTAATGATAACGTTATCACTTCCCTATGGGTGTGGTTCAACAGAGTTGCCACACACCAAGGGGGCTGAATCAAGAATTCGGGCTTCAGCGCCTAATTTCAACTTTTTAGGTTCAATTTTCCAGAACATGGAAAAGCAATTCGGACTCCTCAAGACGGACGGCGTTTTCAGCGATGAGGGGATTGCGGATTGCGCTCTGGAGACCGCGGACATTCGTATGCGGCGTGAAGAGCTGGCAGGCGCTAGCCAGGTCGACACGAAGACGGTCGCCCTTTTCAAGGCGGAACGCATGATCGGCAAAGCGGTAGTGGACGTCGATCCAAGTGCCGGGTTTGTAGTCTGGGGCAAAGGTGGAAATCGCAACGATGTCGTCGCGAAGGAGCCACCAGACGCCGTCGCCTTTGTCAACGGAAAGGCGGATGTAAAACGCCGTGTCTTCGCAATCGCTCTTCACACGGAGCCGGGCCTTCGGACGTCCACGCACATCAAGTCTTTCCGTGAGCGGCGGAAGGAGGACGCTCCGCACGTCATCCCGGAAGTCAGGTTCGGGCTGCGCCTGCATGTCGCCGAAGCAGAGTCCGCCCGACCCGGGGAAATTCGGCAGTTCACGGCGTGGATCATAGATCCATGAAACCTCGCCCTTGCCCAGCGGCAGCGCGACCGTGCGCGGACCATCAACCAGCGCGGCCGCCGTGATCCAGCGGTTTTCCCAAAGCGCAAAATACTTGGCCGTGCCCAGTTTCACGCCTGCACAGGGGCGTCCAGTGCGGATGGCGTCGAACCAGTCGTACATCGACGGCACGCCATTGCGCCGCGCGCCGCCTTGGAAGTTGGCGGATGCAGGCGCGTCGGGGCCGGTAAGCGGCGAGTCACCGCCGTGACCGGCGGCGTCGATGACGAGCGTCGAGTTCGCCCGGCGTTCCGGCGGGAGCGAACGCCACATCTCATTCACGCCGTCGGTGTAGAGATCGTAAAAACCGGTCGAGAGCAGCACCGGCATCGTGGAGCGCGAAAGGGCCTCCCGAAAGCAGCCGTTGGCTTCTGTGGTGCGCCACCACGGGTCGTCGCGATCCGGGTGACGGAACGGCTCGGAGAAAAGCGGCACGTCTCGCCCCCAATAGCGGCGGGCGAAGTCGAGAAGCGGGATGTCGGAGAGAAGGACGGAGGCGTCGCGCGGGAGTGTGGCGTCCTTCTTGTAGTAATGCGAGAGGAACCAGTTGCCGTGCAGGCCGATCTTGAAAAATCCGTTGCGGAAAAGCACGTTGTAGCGGTCGCAATCCTGGACCATGAGATACGCGCCTTTTACATCTGCCGGATTGGTGTTGAGATAGGCGTAGTGGACGCTCGCGAGGTAACTTCCACCAGCGACATAAATTTCGCCGTTGTAAAATGGCAGGCGCCGAAGCCAGTCGAGGAACGCAAGGCCGTCGGCGCGCTCGTTCGTGTAGGGTTCGAATACGCCCTCGCTTCCGCCGGTGCCGCGGCAATGCTGCAAGACAAATGCGTAGCCACGGCGCGCGGCTTCGGGCGCCGTGGCGCCCTCCGAGACAAAGGCCGCCATGTCGCCCGGACCGTCAGGACAGTACGGATTGCGCATGACGATGATGGGCCGTTTTTCGCCGGATGGCGGCACCGTGCCGCACGTATAGAGGCGGACGCCATCAGGCATCGGCACCATCTCTTCGTAACAGTGGAGCGGTCCATGAGGGCCATCAAGAGGAAGAAGGGAAGGAAGCATGGCAAGCATGAAGCGAGAGGTGGGGAAATTACGAATTGCGAATTGTAAATTACATGGAAAAGCTCTAGCCATCAGGATCGAAAAGGATCTGGGAGTGGGAAGTGTGGAACCGAAGGCGCTAGCCGCTAATTGCGATTCTTGCGTAATTCCTGCGCAACGGAACGCGCGCTCATGACGGCCAGAACCGCAGCGAGCGCGAGGAGCGCCACGCAGATGACGCCGAGCGAGATGTTGCCGGCCTTGCGCAGCTCGCGCCCGGCGAGCTGGAAGAGCGCCGTGCCGCTGACGGCGAGCATGACCGCCATCGGGATGATCGCCACCAGCGGCTTCGCCCGGCGCCGGATGAGCCAGAGCGACGCGACGAGCAGCGTCAGCGCGGCGAGAAGCTGGTTCGAGGCGCCGAACACGGGCCAGATGCGATCCGATTCGCCGAAGGCGAGCCACAGCGCCACGAGCACGGACGCCAGCGTGGCGACGTACATGTTGCCGAAGAACTTGGAGATCGGGCGCTTTTGGGGGGTGCTGGATGCCGCCGCTGCGACCGCCGCCTCGGCGGGCGGCGCGAAGAGCTCCTGCAGCGTGAAGCGCGCCAGGCGCGTCGCGGTGTCGAGCGACGTCATCAGGAAGGCGGAGACGGACAGCGAGACGAAGGCGGTGCCGATCGTCTCGTTCACGCCGAACTTCGTGCCGAAGACCGCGAGGCCGCGCGCGAAGAGCGTCGCGGCGTCTTTGGTGCCGCCGGCGGCAATGATCTGGTCGCGAGTGAGGTAGGCCACGGAAATCAAGGCGACGATGCCCAGGATGCCCTCCAACAGCATGGCGCCGTAGCCGACGGGCTGCGCGTGCGTCTCCTTGTCGAGCTGCTTGGCCGTCGTGCCCGAGGACACCAGCGCATGGAAACCCGAGCAGGCGCCGCACGCGATCGTGACGAAGACAAAGGGGAAGAGGGACGTCTTGACGCCGGAGAAGTTCGGCGCGACGAAACCTTCGAACACCGGCATCTGGATCGTCGGCTGGTAGAAAAGAATCCCGGCGATCCCGAACGCAAGCATGCCGTAGAGCAGGTAGGAGTTGAGGTAGTCGCGCGGCTGGAGCATCAGCCAGACCGGGAGCGTCGAGGCGGCGGCGCAGTAGACCATCAGCACGATGATCCAGATCAGTTCCGTTTGATCCTTTGTCGTGCCGAGCAGCGCCATCAGGTCGAAGGGGATTTTCGTGCCGAGCCAGACGAAGAAGAACACCAGCGGCACGAAGATCAGCGACCCCGTCAGGATCGACACGCCGCGGCGATAGACGAGCCAGCCGAAGGGCGGGGCGATGGCGATGAACAAAAGCGACGAAGTGGCGACGGCGGGGTTGCTGACGAAGCCGGTGGCGACGAGCCGGGCGAACACGGCCACGACGAGGACGAGCGTGGACCAGCAAAAGACGAGGAAAAGCTGACGCCCGACGTAGCCGATGTACTGCTCGATGATGGAGGCGATGCTGCGCCCCTGGTTGCGGACGCTCAGCGCCATGGCCGCGAAATCGTGGAAGGCGCCGATGAAGACGCAGCCGAACAACAGCCACAGCACCACCGGGCCCCACCCGAAGTAGACCGCCATGATCGGGCCGACAATCGGCCCGGCGCCCGCGATGCTCGCAAAGTGGTGCCCGAAGAGCACGAACGGGTTGGTCGGCGCGTAGTCGATGTCGTCGCGCATCGTGTGCGCCGGCGTGGGTCGGTTCCGATCCAGACCGAAGAGGCGTCTCAGAAAGCCGCCATAGAGAAAATAGGCTACGCCATAAAAGGCGACCGCGCCAAGAAGCAGGGTGATTCCGTTCATGAGAGATTTCCGTTTTCGATTGTTTATCCTTCAGTCTTTTGCCCGGAGTACCAGTTCACCCGGCGCGTGGAGTACATCACGACGGCGAGGGCGGCAAAAAGCCCGACGGAACCGAGTACGAGGGCGTAGTCCTGAAGCTGAAGCGTTGTGTACAGGAAGCCGTAGATCAGGACGAGTTCGAGCCCGATCACGCCGGCGCGGCGACGGCGACCGAGGATGGCGGCGCTGTACCCCGTGACGAGCGCCGTCGAGGCGACGGCCGCGACAAGGTAGGCGCTCCAGAAGGCCTGGATCTCCGACAACGCCAGCAGGATGAGGTAGAAGATGCAAAGCGCCGCCCCGACCAGCAGGTATTGGAGCGGATGGATCCGGAGCCGGGCCAGCGTCTCGAAGAGAAAGAAGGCGGTGAAAATCAGCACGATGAAGAGAATGCCGTACTTCAGCGACCGCTCGACGAGGCGGTAGTTGTCCACCGGCGTCACGAGGCTGACGCCGAAGGCGCAGTTTTTGAGGCCGGCGACGGCGCTTGAGCCGTCCGCGCTCGTCCAGGACTGCGGGACGGGGCGCCCGTAGTAGGACACTTGCCAGTTCGCCTTGAATCCGGCCGGCGCGACCTCGCGCTCGACCGGCAGGAACGCGCCCTGGAAGCTGGGATCCGCCCAGGTGGAATCGAGCGCAACGTGCGTCTGCATGCCGACCGGGGCGATCAGCAGGCTCCGGCTGCCGTTGAGCTTCAGGTCAAGGGTGAACGGCATCGCTTCGTCTGGCTTCAGCACGCCATCCGGAATGCGCGTGCGCAACGGGCGATCAAAGGAAGCCAAGTTCGACCCCGGCTCAAGCGTCAAGGGCGCGTCGCCGAATTGCAGGACCAGCGAATCGGAAAGCCCTCGGGGATCGGAGACGGAGATCAGGACGACGGCTTCGTCCCACAAGATGTTTTCCGGTTCGATCTTCCACTCGCTGAAATCAGGCGGGGCGAACGCCCCTTTCAAAGAAAAATCTCCGCGATAGACGGCGGCTTCGTAAATCCCCCGGTGGAGGACGCTCGGGTCGAGCGAGCCGACGACCTGGAGGTTCGTGGGGAGGAAGCAGCCATAGGCGGTTGACCAACTGGTCACATCGACCGACTCGATCTGGTTGTCCACGCGCTGCTCGCGACGGGTCTTGACGGGAATTTGGTAGGGCACGACGAGAACCGGCCCGATCAGCGTCTGGCTCTGCCCCCACGTCTCGGTGATGTTGGAGATTGCCTCGGCGCGGCGATGCTGGCGTTCGGACAAGAGCGACCGAACCATCATCAGCGGAATCAGCAAAAGCAAGGCAAGCACGCCTATGAAAAGCGGCTTGAACGCCGACACAAAGCGGCGGGCGGCGATAACGGGGAGGGGTGGAGGCATGCTTGCGTTCATGTTTGGCCTTTCTATGACCGAGAAAATGCCCGGGCATCATCAAAAACGCCTTCTTGGCAGTGCGTGCTTTCTTTATTATGTAGGTGAAGCGCGCCCATTATCGCACAAAAGGACGGCGAGGACAAGAACGGGTTCACACCGGCGCATTGGCGGCTGCCTTGGCGCATTGGCGGCGCAACGGCAATGCCGTGCGCGTCAGAGTCATCACACAGCCACCCACCATAATCTGGAATTTTTCTTCAAGATTATGAAGATCTGCTCCATCCGCCCGCGCCGCGCCCCAGTGTCACATATTCGAATGTGTGACGGGAAAACAAAAACATCGTCCGCATCACCAGGGGGCAGACCCCAAAAAGCGGAAGCATTTAGCCCTTCCGCTTCAGGCGGCGTTTTGGTAACCTTTCCGGCATGAAAGACAAAGGGGCAAGCTTTGGCGCGAATGCGCCGCAACCGATGGTCGAGGGCGATGGCGGACGTTCCTGCGCCTTGCGCGATCGTCTGACCGGATCGCTTGGGCGCTGGATTCTGGCTCTTGCGGCCAGCGCCGCGTTCTGGTGCCACCCCTCCGGGGGGCTTGCAACCGTCGTCTGCGTGGGCGTCGGCCTCCATGGCCTCCGGCATTGGCCGCGGCTCAAGCGCGCCTGGGGGAACGCCGTCGGCGCCAGCTTCCTCGCGGCCGCGCTCGTCGTCGTGGCGTCGCTCACCTGGAGCGTGCACCCGAAAGGCACATTCCGGGACATCGTCAAAATCCTGCCGTTCATGCTGGGCGTTGTCGGCCTGCCGGCCGTGGCGACTTCAAACCGCCGAATCTGGAACGGCCTTCTGATGGCGGCGGGCTTTGTGACGCTGATGCTGGTGCTGGAGACGTTCCGGCTCGTCGGCAACCTGGGCTTGGGCCGCAAGCTGCTGGAGCAGGCGCGTTATGTGGAACCCTACCTTTACACGCACCCGAACGTTTCGAGCATGATGGCGGGGCTCTGCGCATTCATCTTTGGCGGGCGCCTTGTCGCCGGGGTGGCGAACCGTCGCCAGGCGGTGGCGCTCGTCGTCGGAGCCGGACTCGCCCTGGGCTATCTGTGGATGATGGGCTCGCGCGGCCCGCAAGCCGTGTTCGCCATGACGGCGCTGGCGGCGCCGGTCGTCCTGCTGCCCGGCTGGCGCGCCCGCGCGGCCGCCTTTTTTGTCGTTGTGCTCGCCATGCTTGGCCTTTGGTCTGTTCGGGGCATTGTCAATCCGCGTTTCAACGATGGCGCCACCATGCGTCGCTTCAACAATCGCACCATCGTGTGGAACCACACGTCGAAACTGCTGAGCGATTGGAGTCCGTGGGTCGGCTTTGGCTTCGGCAAGAAGGCGTTCAAACGCGCCTACTACGAAAATCCGAATCAACGCGCGCCTTTTACCCGGGATGGCAATTTGATTTTCCCCCACGCCCATTCGTACTGGCGGATGGTGCGCTTTGAAGGCGGCTGGCTGGGGCTGGCCGTCTGCCTTGTCGCCTGGATCCAGCTTGCCTTCGCCTCGGCCCGAACCTTGGTGCGCGTTTCGCGTCCGGCGCGGATCCGAGGGTGGTGGGCCGAGCTTCGGGCGCGGGGCTTGGGCGGCACGCTTGTGACGTGCCTGGCCTTCATCCTCCTCTACGGCGTCTGGGACTACCCGGACCACGTGATCCGTCATTCGCAATTTTTCCTGCTCGCGCTGCTTGCGGCCTGGAACGCCCTGCCCCATGAAGATTAGCGTCATCACCACCGTCTACAACCGTCCGGAGCATCTCCGGCTCTTTCTCGCGGCGCTCGAAATCCAGACGCGCCGACCGGACGAGGTCGTCGTGTCCGACGATGGATCCGACCCGGACAACGCCGCCGCGGTCGAACGCCATCTCGCAGCCTGCGGCATCCTCTCGAAACGCATTTGGGAGCCTCACAATGGCTACCGCCTCTCCGCCGGGCGCAACCGCGCGATTCGCGTCGCCACGGGCGACTACCTGGTCTTTGCGGACTGCGACATCGCGCTGCTCCCCGACGCGCTGGCCGTCCATGAACGATGCGCCGCGCCGCGCCGGCTGCTCGCCGGCCACCGCGGCATTCTCTCCGAGGAAACCACGCGCGAATTGATGCAGAAGGATCCCGCGCCAACGGCGGAGGACTGGGATCGCGCTTGGAAACAGGCGGACTTCACGGAATCAAACGAGGCAAGCGTCCAGCACAAAAAACAGTCTCGGCTACGCCGCTGGCATCTTGCCAAGGGCCACAAGCCCAAGCTCCTCGGCTGCCACTTTTCGCTTTTCCGCGACGACGTCTGGCGCGTGAACGGCTTCGACGAGCGCTACGTCGGCTGGGGCTACGAGGACGACGATTTCGCCCGCCGCCTGTATTCAGCCGGCACCCGCCCCTTCAGCGTGATCGACGACGCGCGCGCGCTGCACCTCTGGCATCCGTCGCTTGCGCCCCAGGCCCTGAAGCGCCGCCGGGACCGCCCGAACCGCCGCTACTTCCGGCGCCTGTTCGTTCCCGCGCGCTGCGAGGCGGGGTTGGAGCGTCTGGTTTAGTTAGAGCGAAGAGCATGGAGAGAAGTTCAGGCTGGGTACACCCCAGGCCCCATTCCAACCTGCCCTTTTCCGTGCTTTCGTGTCTTCAATGGACAATCCCCACGCGGCGCAGCCGCAACGGCCGCCACCCACGCAGGTCGTTCCCAGGGTCTGGGGCAGGAGTCCCAGCGGAAACGACGCTCTACGCCCTTCTCGCTCCTCGCCAAGGGAAACCAGCGACTAGAATTGCTCCCGCTTCTTCTCGCAGGATGTTTTTTCGCCTCGGGCGTGGTGGTAGGCTTTGCAGGCTTGGCAGTCTCCGTGCCGCGGGCATCCCGGCCATGTGCAGGGGCAGTCTGTCTTGATCGTCTTGTCGCTCATTTCAGGTCTCCTTGTGCATTATAGGGGTTCTGCTACGTTGTTGAGTTGAGTCGTTTAAATTCTACCCGGTTTTCGGTGCACATGTCAAACCATCGGCGAGAAAAAACATTTTCAGCTGCCTTCATTGGACATAGTGGACGTTGAGGACGGGGTGGACAGGAAGCACGGCAGCCAACTCGTCGACGCCATTTCAGCCCAGTTTCCTGTTTCGAGTTTCCGTTTCAAACAAATTCCTCTGGACAGGAAGCACGATGTTTCTTGATAATGTTCAGATATGAAGCGAATTGTTTTAAAGTTGTTGGTTTCTCTCGGCGTCTCGATTGGCGTGTTCGCCCTGCTGTTGGCCATGGCCTCGCGCGGCGGGGAGGGCGTCACGGCGGGCTGCATCCTCGCCGCCATGCGGAATGCCGTCGCCGGCCTGGTGGCGGCGTATGCACTCTGCCAGCTTGTCCAGACGATGCTGCGGGCGCTGCGCAACCGGGTGCTCTTGCAGGCGGGCATGCCGAAGGACAAACAAGAGTCAGTCCCGGGGCTTTGGCACATCACGCTGGTGACCTTTGTGCGCGGCGCGTGCGCCGACATGCTCCCCGCCCGCATCGGCGAATTGAGCTACGTCGCCATGCTCAACCGAGGGTACGACATTCCGATTTCGGACGCCATGACCTCGCTCTCGATCGGCCTGCTCTTCGACTTCGCCGCCTTGCTCATCGTGCTGATCTCGGCGATCACCACCATTTCCCAGGGGTTTTCGCTGCTGGGCTCGGCGATCATCCTCCTGCTCGTCTGCCTCGTGGGATGGTCCGGACTCTTCCACATCCTGCCGTGGTTCGCGAAACTGCTCGGGCGGCGCAGCCCGGCATCGTGGCTGCGTTTCAAGCCCTACGCCTGGGTGGTGACGCTGCTGGAGGACATGGCGGCCTCGGTGCGTTTTGTCGCGCACAGCGGCACGGTGCTGCCGGTGCTGGGCATCTCGGCGCTGATCCGCTTTGTGAAGTATCTGGGCCTCTACTGGCTCTTCATGGCCGTGGCGCGCGGCACCTGGCCGCACATGGCGTCCGCCAACGTGCCGTCCGTGCTGGTGGCGCTGATCTCGGCGGAGGGCGCGGCGAGCTTGCCGCTGCCGTCGTTCATGAGCTTCGGCTCGTACGAGGCGGGCGGGTCGCTGGCGCTCACGGCGCTGGGCTTCGCCCTCGCCGATGCAGTGACCGCGATGACGGCGATGCACGTGATCAGCCAGGCCATCGACTACAGTCTGGGCGGCCTGGCGTTCCTCGCGTTTCTGTGGCTCCCGCGCACCGATGACGAGGCGGCGTGGCAATCGCGGGGCAAGGCGCTTGCCGCGCTGGGGGTTTCCGCCGCGGTTCTGGCGGCGCTGGCCATGCTGGCCCTCCGGATGCCTGCCGCGGAAACGTCGGAGGCGGCAAGGGCGATCGGCGAGCCTGTGGAGCGGTCGGCTCCAGATCTCCCCTTGCACTTCGACGGACGCATCGTCTGGAGCAGCAATCGCGCGGGGTCGCACGACCTGTACCTCATGGAACTGCCGTCCGGGAAGGAGCGCCGAATCACCGCGTCGGCATTCACCGATACGTATCCTCGCTTTTCGCCCGACGGGCGGCGCGTGGCGTTCAGCCGTTCGCACCAGCCGTATGTCTCGCAGCGCGATCCGCTCAAGTGGGACACATGGGTGGTCGATCTCGAGACGGGCCGCGAGACGCGCGTCGCCACCAACGCCTTCACGGCGACGTGGCATCCCGATGGCGAGTCGCTCGTGTACGTGCGCAACGGCGACCGGATCGTCCGCCAGAAGGCCGAGCCCGGCGCGCCCGAGCAGGTGCTGCTGGCGGCGGGGACGCGCGACATTCCTGCGGGCACGGAGTTCCAGACGCCGGAGGTCGGTCGCGGCGGCGAGGCGGTCGCCGTCACGCTTCGGCGTCGGGTGCGCGGGACGTGGGTGTTCTGGAACGACGGCCGCAGCCGCCGGATCGGCGACGGCTGCCAGCTCATGTGGACGGGGCGTCCGGCCGGGCATCTCGATGAACTCCTCTGGGTGGATGCGCCGGGCTCTCTGGGGCATGCCTTCTACAGCGCGTCGGCCGATGGCGGAACGCGCCAGATCATCTACGACCCTCCGGCGGAATGGAGCCACGAGTATTTTCCCAGGACGTGCTTTACAGACGGGAAGCGGAATCTCTGGATGGTCTATGGCGCGAGCACGGGCGGCCACGAGCACGACCAGGCGGACTACGAGATCTTCCTCTGGCGCCTCGGCGGCTACGCCAAGCCGTTCCGCCTCACCTGGCACACCGGCAACGACTGCTGGCCGGATGTGCATGCGAGGTAGGGGCTGGCGGCCAGGGTTTCTTGGCGTAAACATGAAACGAAAGTCGTGAATGTGTACGCGAACGTGAACGAGGGATCGCAGGACCGTTCACGTGCCCGTCACAGCGAAACGGCACACGTTCACGTAAACGTGAACAATGACGACAGCAATGACGACAGCACCTCCATGGGATGAAGGAAATGACTGGCACAATGCAAAAGACAATTCTCATCAATTCTCATCGGGATGGATGCGCACGGCGGGAAAACCTCCCTGCACGGGTATGAAAAGACATTTCTTCAAGGTTCTTCGGAAGGTGGATTCGCCGGTTCCTTCCCCCAAACCCCAAAATTCCCGCACAACACGTGATTGCATCAACACCAAGGCTCTGGTATAATCGCACACGTTGTTATCGGACGCTGCCGTGAGGCGCCAGAGTGGCTTTTGCGGGCGTCCCCAGGATGCTAAAACGAATGCGGTACGCGATCGTCTCGGACATACATGGCAATCTCCCCGCTTGGCATACGGTGCTCGCCGACATCGCCTTGCGCAAGGTTGACCGCATCGTCTGCCTTGGCGACGTCGTCGGCTATGGCCCGCAGCCTGCCGAGACGCTGCGTTCCGTCCATGAGCACGTCCACCTCATGGTGCTGGGGAACCACGACGCGGTCATGGCCGGACGTCTTGACCCCGATGCGTTCAACGACCGCGCAAAAGCCATGATCGCATGGACCGCCGCGCGCCTGGGCGCACGTGCGCGCGATCTCTTCAAGGCGCTGCCGCTCGTCCTCGTCGGCAAGAACTTCCGCTTCGCGCACGGCGCCTTCGTCGATCCGGCCGAGTTCGACTACGTGACGACGCCCGAGGAGGCGGCCGCGTCGTTCCACGCCGTCCCCGAGCAACTTCTCTTCTGCGGCCACAGCCATCTGCCCGAGCTTTACGTGACGGGCCGGAGCGGCGTCGCCCATCCGCTGGCGCCCCAAGATTTTACGACCGAGGAGGGCAAGCGCTACCTCGTCAACGTCGGTTCCGTCGGCTTTCCGCGCGGCGGCGACCCGCGCGCCTCGTATGTCGTGTTCGATGACGAGAAGGGAACGGTTCGCTTTTACCGCGTGTCCTACGATTTCGAGGCGTTCCGCGCCGCCGCCGAGCGCAACGGCCTTGGTCCCGAGCAGGTGCCGCAGCTCCGCGACCCGCGTCTCGTCGGCCTCGGCCCCGCCCGCGAGGCGCTCGATTTCTCGCCGGGCGGGGGCCGTCGCGCCACGGGCGCCGTCGTGGAGCAGGATGCCTCGCAGCTTCTCCGCAAAAGCGCCGCGCGTTGGAAGCGCGTCGCCGCGGCGGCCGTCCTCTTCGGCCTTGTCTCCGTCGGCCTCGGCGTGGCCGTCGCCTTGCGGAGCCCGCGGCAGGGCGTTGTGGCGTTTCCGCCAGACCGCGCCCCGGCCGTCGTGCTCGCCGGCTCGCCACTGGGCGATGGCAACTGCCTGCCACCACTGGCCCCTTCGCAGACGGCAAGTTTCTCCGCCGCGCCATATCGCGTGGTCCTCGGCAACGCAAGCCAACAGAAAGTCGCTTTGGCTCCCATGGCTTCCGCCGACCGGGACTGCGTCGTGATCGCCAGCCTGGACGAAACGGCCGAGATCGCCTTCGAGGCACCGCCGATCGCTTGCATGCCGGGCGATCGGCTGGAAGTCATTGCAAAGGCTGCGTTTCCCGAAGATTTCGAAGGCGCTCTGGCTCTCGTCGTCCGCCCGCTGCGCGATGACGGCGGCGCATTCGTCCCGGGCCCTGCGCTGCTGACAAAGAACTTCCACGACCAAGTCGGCATTCGAGACGAAAATCTCCCGTTGGCGTTGCGCGGTTTTCCCAACAAGGACGGCTGGTGGATCGCCCGAGGAACGACGGCTCCCGCGCCAAACGGCACCCGGCTGGTTCTGGTCGAGGTCGTCGGCAAGTTCACCGGCGAAATCCGCATTGGCGGGATTGTGGCGAGGTCCAAATGACGGCCGGCGTTGGCGAACCGGCGATTGCCGCCGTCTGCACGGCGCCGGGGCGCGCCGGCATTGCCGTGATCCGGCTTTCCGGCGCGGAGGCCTACGCCATCGCGGACCGCCTCTGCGACGGCGCGAAGCGCATGCCCTCGAAACTGCCTGCCGGCGCGTTTCGTCTGTACAAGCTGCGCGATCCCGTCGACGGCAGTTTCATCGACGAAGCCATCGTGCTCGCCTTCCGCGCGCCGCACAGCTACACAGGCGAGGATGTCGTCGAATTCCAGACCCACGGCGGACGCGTCGTCGCCCAGCGCGTCCTCGCCGCCTTGGTCGCCTGCGGCGCCCGTTTCGCCGGCCCCGGCGAATTCTCCCGCCGCGCTTTCCTCAACGGACGCATGGATCTGAGCCGTGCCGAGGCGGTGATGGACATCATCGGCGCCCAGTCCGAACGCGCGGAACGCGCCGCCGCCGAACAGCTCGCCGGTCGCCTCGGCGAGCCGCTCGACGCCTGCTACGACGCGCTTTTGTCCGCTTGCGCGGACGTGGAGGCCTCGCTCGATTTCGCGGACGACGAAATGTCCGGCATTCTCGCGCCCGCCGACATCCCGGGACGCCTGCAGACGATCGCCGAAAAGCTCCAGGCGCTGGCCGACACGCGGCGCGAAGGGCTGCTGTTGCGCGAAGGCGCGCGCGTCGTCCTGAGCGGCGTGCCCAACGCCGGCAAGTCCACGCTTTTCAACGCCCTTCTCGGCTTCTTGCGCGCCATCGTCTCCGACATCCCCGGCACCACGCGCGACACGATCGAAGAAACGCTCTTGCTCGACGGCATTCCGTTGCGTGTTTCGGACACGGCGGGTCTGCGCGAAACCGAGTCGACGATCGAGCGCATGGGCGTGGATCGATCCATCGCCCTTGTTCGCGGCGCCGACCTCAACTTGCGCCTGATTGATCTCGCCGCCGCCCCCGAACCCCAGCTCGGCTGGCTGGGCAAGACCGACTATCCGCCCGACCGGACGATTGCGGTGCTGAACAAGGCGGACATCGCCCCCGGTGGCAGGGTGGAGACCCTGACACGCCGGGTCGGGGCGTCGGGCTACGAAGCGGTGGCCGTGTCGGCCCGGGAGAAGATCGGCCTTGAGACGCTTCGCGAAGCGATGACGCGCAAACTGTGCGGCGACCGCGAAAGCGCGTCCGCCGAGCAGGGCGTGGCGGTGTCGGAACGGCACCACGCGCTGATCATGGAGGCGCTCGGGGAGATTCGCGCGGCGCTGGCGCTGGACGAGGGCGGGGGGGCGGAGGAGGTCGCGGCGCTCTGCGCCCAGCATCTGCGCACGGCGGCAGAGGCCATCGCGCAAATCACGGGCCGGGTCTATTCCGAGGATCTTCTCGACCGCGTCTTCTCGCGCTTCTGCATTGGAAAGTAGGCGCTTGAACCCCAACCCCCAACCCTCGTGCCTTTGCGATTCAACTGTCTCGCGTGAAAAAACCTCGCGCCAGACCCGCCAAGCTTCACGTTTCCAGTGTCAAAACCATCAGTTTTGGGGGACAGACCCTGCATCGCACCCCTTCAGGGGCGTGATCGAAGGCCATTTCCTTTTCAAAGGCTGCGGCTTTGTCATGTTTTCAGGCTGGAGCAGTTTGTCCAATGTCGCCTTGTCAAGCAAATTTCGCTCTAGGACCAAATCGTAAACGCTGCGGTTTTCTTCCAAAGCGGCCTTTGCCACACTCATGGAAGCCTCGTAACCGATCGCCGGGTTTAAAGCCGTCACAATCGAAATGCTGTTGTACACAAGCTCTTTCCCGCGTTCAAAGTTTCCAACAATGCCGTCAACGCATTCTACGCGCAACATTTTCATCCCGTTGATCAAAAGCTCCACCGACTCGTAAATCGCATACAGCATGACAGGCTCAAAAACGTTAAGCTCCAACTGCCCCGCCTCGGCAGCCAGGGAAACCGTCAAATCATTCCCCATGACCTTAAATGAAACTTGGCTCATGGCCTCGGGAATGACAGGATTTACCTTCCCCGGCATAATCGAAGAGCCGGGCTGACGAGGTGGGAGCTGAATTTCAGCAATGCCGGTTCGCGGGCCTGATGAAAGCAAGCGCAAATCGTTGGCGATTTTGCTAAGCTTCACCGCAAGCCGTTTCAGCTCGCTTGAATAGGTGACGAAATCGCTTGTGTCATTCGTTGCGGCGATCAAGTTTTCAGCCGTCGAAATAGGCAGTCCTGTAATTGCGGACAGATGCCTTGCAACAACCTTGGGATACGCAGGATCGCTGTTTATCCCCGTTCCAATTGCAGTGGCGCCCATGTTCAAGACGTAAAAGTTTTTCTCTGCGGTTTCGAGCTTTTTGACTTCAGCCTCGACCGAAGCCGCATAACTTTCAAACTCCTGCTCATAGGTCATTGGAACAGCGTCTTGAAGCTGGGTCCGCCCCATCTTTATGCGCCTGCCCAACTCCTTGGCCTTTTTCCGAAAAGACGCCACAAGCTCGCGAACTTCCGCAACAAGCCTTTTGTTCGCCGCAACCAACCCGATCTTTGCGCCCGACGGATAAGCGTCATTGGTGGACTGAGCCATGTTCACATGATTATTGGGATGGCATTTTGCATACTCGCCTTTTTCATGCCCCAAAATCTCCAACGCCCTATTGGCGACAACCTCGTTTGCGTTCATATTCGCCGAAGTCCCCGCCCCGCCCTGTATCATGTCCAGAGGAAATTGGGCGACCAGCTTTCCGCTTCTAATCTCCTCGCAGGCCTTCTTGATCGCCTTGTAGGTTTCATCATCCAAAAAACCCAGCTCGTGATTGGCTGCCGCCGCCCCCTGCTTGACAATCGCCAAACCACAAACGAACTCAGGATAATCCGAAAGCCTCTTTCCCGTCAGTTGAAAGTTCTCAATCCCTCGGAGGGTCTGGATCCCATAATAAGCCTCAACCGGAACATCCAATTCGCCCAACAAATCCGATTCGCGCCTTGTTGCCATAAATTCCTCCTCAAAAAAGAAAAAGATGATAGGGCATACACATGCCATGTGCAAACAAATTGTGGCGCCCTCGAAACCTCGAAACGGTTCTACGGATTGGTGATTGACAAAATCGTCTCAATGCGCCATTCTCCGCCTCCCTGGCTCGGATGCAGACGGTTGCCGGAGCCGAGCACGCTTTTCGAGTCGTCATCATTTTTCGGAGCTGCTCGCTTTGCACTCGGTCTTATTGCCCCCTGGTTCTGGTTTGTGTTTGCATCTGCAAGCCGTACATGCTAATCTGCCATCAGTCGCATGAAATCAAGCACAGCATGCAAAGGAGGACGACATGCCGACACCCATACAGCCGCAAAACCTCACCCTCAACCCGTTCGCCGTGTTCGACAAGCGCTGGATGCTTCTCAGCGCCGGCGACTTCTCCACGGGCGAATGGAACTGCATGACGATTTCGTGGGGCTTCATCGGCACCATGTGGGGGCTCCCCGTCGTCCAGCCGGTTGTCCGCCCGCAGCGCTACACACGGGAATTCATGGACAAATTCGACACCTTCACCCTCTGCGCCTTCCCTGAGGAATTCCGCCCGGCGCTGCAGCTGCTCGGCTCCAAAAGCGGTCGCGACGGCGACAAGGTGGCGGCGTCGGGCCTCCACCCGGTCGCGGCCGGCACGGTGGCGGCTCCCGTCTTCGCCGAGGCCGATCTCGTCATCGAGTGCCGCAAGCTCTTCCGCCTGCCCATGACCGCGGAATCGCTCCTCGCCGAAAAGGCGCGCGAAATGTATCCCACGCAGGACTACCACATCATGTACATCGGCGAAGTGCTGTCGATTCGCGGCGAATAGAGAGGCGCGAACGGGAACGGGGACGGGAACGAGCCGCCTGAGAATCGTACACGTTCCCAGCGAAGCGGCAGGCGTACACGTTCAAGGAAAAGGATCGGGAACGGGTGCGGGTACGGGTACGAGCCGCCGGAGGCGGTGAGCCACGGCAAACGCACTGAACAGAAGCCCAAGCCCACTCGCCGAGGCGATCGCCTCGGTGCCGCGGAAGGTGGGGCGCCGCCGTCCCGGCGCGCCGCCACTCGCCCGCGCCCCGGCGCGGTGCGCCCCGCCCATCCACCTCAGGCAATGCGGCAGAGGCAGCGAGGCAGAGGCAATGCGGCAGAGGCGACGAGGCAGAGGCAACGCGGCTAGCCGGGACGGCGTCGCCCTACCTGCTTCGCGCCAAGCGAATGCCGCCCACACAACAGCCGCCCACTCGCCGAGGCCAAGCCTCGGTGCTGCGGAAGGTGGGGCGACGCCGTCCCGGCGCGCCGCCACTCGCCTCAGGCAACGAGGCAGAGGCAACGCGGCTAGCCGGGACGGCGTCGCCCTGCCTGCTTCGCGCCAAGCGAATGCCACTCACACAACAGCCCAAGCCCACCCACCGAGGCGATCGCCTCGGTGCCGCGGAAGGTGGGGCGCCG
>JBMNOD010000050.1:0-26040 GCA_050942875.1 Kiritimatiellia bacterium | reverse complement strand
GTTTTCCAACCCGTGGACGAACACGGACAGGAATGTCCGTGCCCCTTTCCCAACGCCAAATTCCAGATCCCATGCCTCAATCTCCGTGCGCAACGCTATTTGTGGCCGGGTTAGTAGCCGCCGGCACCGCTCAACAGGATTCACGCATCATCCCTCAAACCTCATCCCCCCACCCGCCATGAGTACACAAGAAGTCAAACAGAAGCCCGAAAGCCGCACCCTCACCAAGCGTGACGTCGTGCTCAGGCTCAACGCCGAGGTCCCCCTCACACAGCCCGTCGCCGCCAAGGCCCTCCAGGTCGTGCTCGACGCCATCTCCGAATGCCTCGTCAATGGCGGCCACGTCGAGTTCCGCGACTTCGGCGTGTTCGAAACCGCCGCCCGCAAGCCCCGCCTGGGCCGCAACCCGAACAAGCCCGAAGACACCGTCATGATCCCGGGCCGCCGCGTCGTGGTGTTCAAGCCCAGCAAGAGACTCAAGCAGCTTGTCCTCGAGTCGGACCGCTGATCGAGACAAGACCAAGACAGCAGAACAGAACCGAACGCCGTGGCTCAATTCGAACCCCCGCGCGGCATGCGCGATTTCTACCCCGAAGACATGAAGCTGCGCAACCGCATCTTCGATGCGTGGCGCGCCGCCTCCGTCGCTTCGGGCTTCGAACCTTACGACGCCTGCGTCGTCGAATCCCTTGAACTCCTCCAGCGCAAGGCCGGCGAAGAGATCGTCGATCAAATCTACGCCTTCGAAGACAAATCGGGGCGCAAGCTCGCGCTGCGCCCCGAGATGACGCCCACGCTCGCCCGCATGGTCGTCGCCCGCCAGGGCGCCCTCGCCTTCCCCATCAAGTGGTTCACGATCGCCCAGTGCTTCCGCTACGAACGCATGACCCGCGGCCGCAAGCGCGAGCACTACCAGCTCAACCTCGACATCGTCGGCGAAGACGCCGTCGCCGCCGAGGCCGAAGTGATCGCCACCGCCATCGCCGCCCTCCGCCGCATGGGCGTCCCCGACGCCGCCTACCGCGTCCGCGTCTCCAACCGCGCGCTCCTCTCCGAGCTCCTCGTCTCCCTCGGCATCGACGCCGACTGCCACCCCGGCGTCTTCGTCGCGCTCGACAAGAAGGGCAAGATCCCCCGCGAGGAAATCGAGGCGCTCCTGCGCCAGGCAGGCCTCGGCGACCAGGCCTGCTCCGCCGCCTTCGACCTGCTCGCCATCGGCTCGCTCGACGACGCCGCCAGGATCGCCGGCCCCGGCTCGCCCGCCATCGCCCGCCTGAACGACCTCTTCGAGGCGCTCGAAGACTTCGGCGTCCGCGACCAGGCCGTCTTCGACATCGCCGTCGTCCGCGGCCTCTCCTACTACACCGGCATCGTCTTCGAGGCGTTCGACACCGCCGGCGAGCTCCGCGCCATCTTCGGCGGCGGCCGCTACGACGGCCTCCTCTCCGCCATCGGCGGCAAGCCCGCCTCCGCCGTCGGCCTCGGCTTCGGCGACGTCGTCGTCGGCGAGCTGATCATGTCCCTCGGCCTCGGCGACGCCGTCCGACCCGACCTCGTCGCCATCGGCTACATGACCGACGACGAGCGCCGCCACGCCACCCGCCTGGCCGCCGCGCTCCGCGCCGAAGGCCGAAACGTCTCCCTCGCCCTCCGTCCGGCCAAGCCCAGGGCCTTCTTCTCCAACGCCGCCGTCACCGCCGCTGAAGCCATCTACATCGGCCCCGACGACCGCGCCGCCGGCGTGGCCAAGGTCAAAGACCTTGCCACACGCGAAGAGCGTGATATCGCTTTGATATGAAACCGCTTCGCCCCCTGCAATCGATTCCGCTTGAAATCAACGGCAGGAATACGGTATAGTATGGGCAGTTCAGGCGTACAAAGGCGCTGGGAGTCTTTCGACTCCAAGTGCTGAGCAGGGACAACGGAGAGGTGGCTGAGTGGCCGAAGGCAGCGGTTTGCTAAACCGTCGTACGGGTCATGCTGTACCGAGGGTTCGAATCCCTCCCTCTCCGCCACTTCTGTTTTCATGGCACTTTGAGACAGTTCAAAGTGTCTTTTTTCATGCGGAAATGGCGGTCGCGCGGTTGGCGGTGTCGTACTCGTTCCGGGTGGGATAGAGGTCGTCGTCGAGCCGTTCGGGTCGATGCTCGCCGTGCGGCTCCGCAGGGCGTTGGACAGCCCCGTCAACTGCCGACGGGTCGTCGCCGCGGATGCCCGTCTCATCCCCCCAATGAATCTCCCCGCCCTCTTCCCCGGCGCGAGCCTTGATCATCGGGTAGGTTTCCGCAAGCCACCTTTCAACGGCAGCCGGATTTCGCTCATAGGCACGCCGAACCGGCCTCTGCGGCGTGAAACCCCGCCGACGGAGGTAGCGCCCCACGGAGCGCAAGGGCAGCGCCACCCCGTGCTTGCGCTGGATGTGCTCTTGCACGGCGGCGCGCGTCCAAAGCGCGAACGGCATCTTGAGCTGGTCCGGGCACTTGTCGACAAGGGCCTTGGCAATCGATTTCTCCTGCTCGGGCGTGAGACGCCGCCCGCCCCCTTTCGGGCGACCGGGCTTGGCCGGTTTCAACGCTTCCTCGCCGCCCGATTCCCACAGGCGGATCCAGCGCCCGACCACGTTGCGATGCGCCCCGACGATCGGGGCGATGTCCTGAATGAGCATGCCGGTGTTGTACAGCGCGACCGCCTGTTTGCGGCGCTCGAAAAGCCCGTTTGTGCTGATCTCTCTTGCGTTTTTGATTTGCATGGCTTCAGGCTACTAACCCGGCCACAAATAGCGTTGCGCACGGAGATTGAGGCATGGGATCTGGAATTTGGCGTTGGGAAAGGGGCACGGACATTCCTGTCCGTGTTCGTCCACGGGTTGGAAAACCCGTGCCCCTGATTTGCAGCATGAATTATGGCCGGGTTAGTAGCATGACCGCGCGCAAAATGCAACACTATTTTTGACCGGGTTAGCAGCGGCTAGGGGCGCTGCACATCTGCATTCGCCGCACACGCGGCGTCTCTGGTGGACGCGGCGTCCCCGCCGCGTGGCGATTCCTCTCCAACACACGCAGCGTCTCTGGTGGACGCGGCGTCCTCGCCGCGTGGCGATTCCTCTCCAACACACGCGGCGTCCCCGCCGCGTTTCGTCACCTGCGCCCACTCGCCCGCGCCCCGGCGCCGTGCGCCTCTCTATCGTACGGCCGGACCTCCGTGTCCTGCCCCACCCGCCATAATCTGGAACTTTTCTTCCAGATTGCAGCAACCCGTCCACAGCCCTTGAAAGGGCATGGCATGCCCGCTGGAACCAATCCTGTCAATCATGCAATCCTGTCCAAACAACCCACTCGGCGCAGCCGCTACAGCCAAGTTTCCAATCAATCTGAAACCGGGGGGTCAGAAAGCTTTTTTCTCGCCTCTCACCTCTCGCTTCCATCCGCCGCTAGCCCTCGCGGGCTGCGGCGCGAGCGGCTTGCCAGCGCGGGAAGGCCTCGTGCCAGACGTCGGGATCCTTTGGCTCCCAATGGATCGGCTCGATCGATGCGCGAATGAGCTGGCGTCCCTGGTCGAAATCGGCGAGGTCGCCGGTGGCGACCATTTGCGCAAGGGCGTTGCCCATTGCGGCGCCTTCGGCAGGGCCGCAGGTGATGGCGATGTTCAGCGCATCGGCCGTCATCTGGCAATGCAACGCATCCTTCGTGGCGCCGCCGATCATGTGCAGCACATTGCGCTTGCGTCCCGTGAGCTGCTCGAGTTCGCCCCAGACTTCGCGGTAGCGCATGACGATGCCTTCCATCGCGGCGCGATAGAACTCGCCTTGCGTCTCGGGCGCGGGCTGATTCGTGGCCTCGCAGAATTCGACGATCTTCTCCGGCATGCGGCCGGGCGACTGGAACGGGGGATGATCGGGATCGATGAACGAGCGGAACGGCTTGGCGTCCACCGCCTGCTGCATCAGCGTCTCGTAGTCGGGGGCGCTCCCGCCCTCGCTCCAGGCGCGGCGAAGCTCCTGGACCATCCACATGCCGGTGCAGTTCTTGAGATAGCGGAACTGGCCGTTCACCGCGCCTTCGTGCGTATAGGAGAGCTCGTAGGAGAGATCCGTCAAAATGGGCTCGGGCGTCTCGACGCCAAGCAGCGCCCACGTGCCCGTGGACAGATAGCCCCACGACGTGGCAGGGTCTGCAGGCACGGCGGCCACGGCGGAAGCCGTGTCGTGTGCGCCGACAATGGCGACGGGAACGCCGTCCATCCCCGGCACCGCGCGCAACGTGCCGAGCATCGCGCCAGGCTTCGCAGGAGGCGAAAAGAGACTGGCGGGGATGTCGAGCTTCTGGAGCAGCGGCGCACACCAATCGCGCGTCTGGACGTCGATGAGCTGGCTCGTGCTGGCGATGGTGGCTTCGTTGGCCATCTCGCCGCAAAGCTCGAAGTTCACCAGATCAGGCGTGAAGAGCAGACGCGAGGCCTTGGGCAGGAGCGAATCGAGCTCCTGACGCTCGGCATGAAGCTGGAACACGGTGTTGATGTCCATGAACTGGATGCCGGTCGCCTGGTAGAGCGCTTTGCGACCGAAGCGATCGAACACCTGCCGGGCGTTCTCCGGGGTGTTGCGCGCGTCTCGGTAGGCATAGGGCAAGCCGAGCATCCGGCCCGTCTTGTCCATGAGCGCGTAGTCCACGCCCCACGTGTCCACGCCCACGCAGGCGATGTCGCCATGCTTCGCCTTGGCGGCGGCAAGTCCGTCGCGAATGTCCGTGAGCAGCGAGGGAATGTTCCAATGAATATGGCCGTTGAGCTCGACGGGGACGTTCTCGAAGCGATTGACGGTCTCCATCTCGAGCGCGCGCCCGTCGAAACGCGCGGCAATCACGCGCCCGCTCCCGGCGCCAAGGTCCACTGCAAGGTAAGTCTTCATGTCTGCCTTTCGGATGATGTTTGTCGGTTCAATTCGCCGCGTCCGTCTCAGGCGCGCGGCGGCGGTGGAGTTCAAGCGTCGTGTGGCCTTGTCCGAAGTCCGCCACGGTCTTCACGGGCTCGTAATGCGCGCGGACGGCGTCGGCAAGCGTCCGGGCGAGCTCGGGCGCCAGACGCTCGGTCGTCGGACAGGACACGGCAAAAGCATAGCCGCTGAGCGCGGCGACGGGGGCGTCGGTCTCGGCGATCGCCGTCGCGAGCGTCGCCACGTTGTGGACGCGGCGGCGGCGGGCGGTTTCGTCGTCAAGATCGGGGAAGAGGCTGAAAGGGCCCATTTCGAGGCCGGGCAGCACCTTGCGGCGCGCCTCGACGGCGAGATAGGCGTCCTGGGTGAGCAGCACGTCGCCGGGGGCCGTGTTCTCACGCAGCCACGCGCCGACCTCGCGGAGCTTGAAGAGATCAGGCGTCTCCTTCATCTCCATCCAGAAGCGATCCTTGCGGATCGTCACCCAATCCATGCAAAGCGGCGATGAAACCATGAAGAGTCCGGCCGTCACGACCATGGCCCAGGCCATGACGTCGTGGCGGAGTCCGGACTCCGCCAGCACATCGGCCAGCGACACGGCGACGACAACGGCGGCGAGCGGCATCACCGGCGTCTGGTAGTCGTCGTAAGGGAACGGCGCAAGACCATGGACAAGCGTCGCGGCGAGAAAACCCGCGAGCGCCAGCCAGACGACGGAATTGAGCCGGGATTCCGACCGCCGCCCTGCTCTCGCGACAAGCGCGACGCCTGCGGCGACGACAATCGGAAAATACCCCTGGAGCAGACGCGACAACGACCCCGCCCTGAGCAGCAGCCATTGGAAAAACGGCGCGTCCGTGCGGGAGGCATGGTACGTCTGGGAAAAGAGCAGCCCGTCAAGCGACAGCGCGGCGAACGCGCCGTAAAGCGCCACGAGGACGAGGCCGCCGCCAATCCCGAAGCGGAACCAGCCCCGGCGAAGGCCGGGGCGCCGATGCAGAAAGAGCAGGCCAAAGCCGACGACCGCAAGCAGGATGCCCAGCGAGAGGCGTGTGCCGGCGGCGACCGCGAGCAGCGCGCCGGCGCATTCAAAGCGCCAGGAGCGCGCGCCGGAAAGCGTGAAGAACGCGGCGGCGATGCAGAGCCCCGAAAGCGCATACGTCTTGGGAATCGCGGTGAAGTAGCTGAAGACGGGACAAGCCGCGACGAGAAGCCAGGCGACGAGCGCGGCGAACGGGCGCGCGCGTTCCGACGCAAGGCGCCACGCCGCGCCGGCGCAAAACGCGGCGGCGACGAGCCCCAGCGACGCCGTGAAGACACGCCCGCCAAGGACGCCGAACGGACCCCACAGCGGCGAGGCGGCAGCGTAGATCAGCGGCATCGCGGGACCCTGCGTGAAGAGGAAGTCGCGGTACGGCATCAGACCCGAAGCCGTGTTGAGGCCTGCAAGCAGGTACCAGCCCTCATCTTGGTTCAAAGGGCCGAGGACGACGTTGCCGGCCGCCAGCACGACGGCGGCGAGCAGCGCGATGACCGAGGCAGACTTCATTTTCCCACGTGGTCGACGAAGGGGGCGAGCGCGTCGAGCTTGTGCTTCTCGACAAACAACGAGAAGCCGCCGGCATCCCCGACTTTCATGATCAAGAAGGCGCGGGAAAGCAGATCGGCCCGGTTCGTGCTGACGACGGTCGACAGGACGAGGTCGTACATCTCCTGCGGCGTCATCCGGGCGACTTTGATGCGAACGGGCTTCGGGGCGTCATCATCCGAAGACGTTGCGAAGCCAATCAGCTCGCCATCGGCATAGGCCTTCGTGGTGAACTCGATTTCCTCGCCGTCGACGGAGATCTTGCGAGAGCCGTGACTGGACGCAACGGAGTGCCCCAGCATGTCCTCGAACGAACAGGCCGAACGAAGCGCACCCCAGATCCGCCTGCTCTCGTCAAGATCGATCCTGGGATTGTCCTCGTGCTCCTGGAACGCCTTTTTCGCATAGGCCACGGCATTGGTGAACGGCTGCGTCTTGATGGCATTGTAAATGTCGGCGACCAAACGCGCCTGCGTGTAGCCTTCCGCCGCATCGACCGACGAGCCGGCAGACGTCGGCGCCACAGCGGAATCACCGTTCAGACCACCGGCATCGCCGACGGCGGGGGCGGAGTCAGACGCGGCGGACTCCGAACCATCGGCATCATCGGTTGCCGCATCGGACGATTCGCCTGCATCCGCCGCAGGATCCGCCGCACCAGTCGTTTCATCGTCGGCATCGGCGAGGTCGACGGACTCCGCCGACGGCGTCGCCGGACCACCAGAGGCGACGTGACCGGGGCGTTCGAGGGACAGGATCCGATGCCGACCGACGAGGACGCCGATCGCAACAACCAGAACAAGCCCCGGCAGAAGCCCGAGGAAGCCGGGGCGGCGGGCGGCGGGCGGCGGCTTCTCCGGGCCGGAGGGGGCGGCGGCGCCCGCAACGTTCCGAATGCGGCGCACAGGCTTCGAAGCGCCCGGCGCGACCGCCGAGGCGGCGGCGCCCGCGCCGGAGACGGCGATCGTGCTCAGAGGCGGCGTGTAGGCGCCGGGCAGATAAGGAGGACGACCATCGAGGACGCGCTGCAAGTCCTCGATGACGTCCTGCCACCAGGGATAGCGATCGTCGGGGGACTTGGCCATCATCCGCTGCATGATGTGGACGAAGCCGGGCGGCACGTTCGGAACGATCTTGCGCGGATCTTCGAGCGTGCCCGCGCGCTGGAGGTCGAGCACCTTCATGGGATCGGGCTCGTCGCCGAAAGGCACGCGCCCGGTGGCCATCTGGTAGAACAACGCGCCCGTGCTGTACATGTCCGTGTGGAAGTCGATCGTGCGCAGGCATTCGATCTGCTCGGGGGAGGCGTAGTTGGGCGTGCCGATGACCATGCCGTCGTCATGGGCAAGCGGATTCTCGCCGGGGCGCACCAGGACGGCGGTGTTGTAGTTGGTGATCTTGACCACGTCGCCCGCGCTCAGCAGGATCGTGTCGGGCTTGATGTTGCGGTGGATGAAGCCGCACTGCTTCCAGGCGAAATCAAGCGCCTTGGCAATCTCGAGCACGATGCCGGCGGCACGACGCGAGTCGATGCGGCGATCCACGTGGAGCGTCGCCGTGAGCGACGCGCCCTCGATGTTTTCAAGCACCATGTACGGCGTGCCGTCCGAGAGGCGCGCGATGTCGATGACCTGGACGAAATTCGGATGGCGGATGCGCGAGACGGCGCGGGCCACGCGTTCGAAATAATCCGCCACGCCGGGAATGGCGGCGGATTCGCGCTTGAGCACCCAGAGCGTCACCGTGCGCTCAAGCGAGACCTGCAAGGCGGTCCACACCTCGGCGCGGCTGGTCTCGCTGTACTTCTCGATGAGTTTGTACCCGGGTATCGCCGGATCGGGGGAGGCCGGCGCTGGAAGTTTGGAGTCTGACATGGCTTGTTCCGTGACGGAGGGTTTCGATTAGAAAGTGGTGAACTTGTAAATTGTCGTGGACTGCATCACCTGCCCCGGATCAAGGCGGATGCTGCGGAAGCCCGGCTGGTTGGGCGAATCCGGGGCGTGCTGCGTCTCAAGGCACACCCCGTGGCGAGGGCCGTAGGTCCGGCCATGCTTGCCGGACGTGCCCGCCGCAAGGAAGTTCGCGGAATAAAGCTGGACGCACGGTTCGGTGGTCCAGGCCTCCATCCGGCGGCCGCTCGCCGGATCGTCAAGCACCGCGCAACGCGCGAGACCGGGGCCGACGCGGTCGATGATGTAGTTGTGGTCGTAGCCCCCCGCGCCGGCGATCAGCTCGTGCGTGTCGTCCACGCGCGCGCCAATGGGCGTCGGCATGGCGAAGTCCAGCGGCGTGCCCGCGACGGAAACCACCTCGCCGGTGGGCAGCAGCGTCGCATCCGCAGGCGTGACGCGCGAGCAGTCCATTTGCAGGACGTGGCCGCGGATGTCGGCCGCGCCGCCGTTGAGATTGAAGTAGGCGTGATGCGTGAGGTTGACGACCGTCGGCGCGTCCGTGACGGCCCAGTACTGGAGGCGCCAGGCGTTGATGTGCATCAACGTGTAGACGACGCGCACGAAGAGGTTGCCCGGGAAGCCCTCCTCGCCATCGGGGCTGAGGTAGGTCAGCTCCAGCGCGGGACCTTCGGGCGAGGCCAGCGGACGGCACGACCAGATCTTCTGGTCGAAGCCCTCCCGGCCGCCATGAAGCGCAAGCGAGCCGGAATTGAGCGGCACTTGGTGGCGAACGCCGTCGAGGACGAACTGCCCGTCGCGAATGCGATTGCCGACGCGGCCGATGAGCGCGGACATGTAGCCGCTGTCGTGGTGCTCCTCGACGCGGGGACGTCCGAGCAGGACGTCGGCGAAACGCCCTTCTCGATCCGGGGCTGTCAGTTCGGCGACGATGCCGCCGAGGCTGCTGACCTTCATCGTCATGCCCTGGTTGTTTTCAAGCGTATAGAGGCGGGCGTCTTTCATGATCTCTCCATAGATTCACACAAGCCCGCCCCGGTCGGACCACCGATCTGAGTACAAGGCTCGAAAAAGAAAAAATATCAAGATCAATGTACCATATCTTCGCGGGTCATGGGTACATCTTTTTCGCGGAGACGCCGATTGACCTTGATTTATCCCCGTCCATAAGGCATAATGAACGATATTTGTTCGTCCATTCAATCTCTCAACACAATCAAGGATTTACCATGAAAGAAGTACGTCTCGGCGTCATCGGCGTTGGCGGCATGGGCAGCACGCACGTCGCCAGCATTGAAGCAGGAAAAGTCAGGAATCTCGTCGTCACCGCCGTTTGCGACATTGAACCCGCAAAGCTCGAACGCTTCAAAGGCAAATGCAAGACCTTCACCGACAGCGCGAAGCTCATCCGCTCCGGGGACGTCGACGCCGTCCTCGTCGCCACGCCCCACTACGAACACACGACGATCGGCATCGACGCCCTGACCCATGGCGTCCACACGCTCGTCGAAAAGCCCATCTCCGTGCACAAGGCCGACTGCGAGCGCCTCATCGCCGCGCACAAGGACGAGAAGGTCGTCTTCGCCGCCATGTTCAACCAGCGCACCGACCCGCACTACGTCAAGCTGCGCGAAATCATCGAAAACGGCCAACTGGGCAAGATCACCCGCGTGAACTGGATCGTCACCGACTGGTTCCGCACGCAGGCCTACTACGACAAGGGCGGCTGGCGAGCCACCTGGAAGGGCGAAGGCGGCGGCGTGCTGCTCAACCAGTGCCCGCACAACCTCGACCTCATGCAGTGGCTCTTCGGCATGCCCAGCTCCATCCGGGCATACTGCAAAATTGGCCGGGACCACAAGATCGAAGTCGAGGACGCCGTGACCGCCTACCTCGAGTACCCCAACGGCGCCACCGGCGTCTTTGTCACCACCACCGGCGAGGCCCCCGGCACCAACCGCCTGGAAGTCTGCGGCGAAAACGGGCGCATCATCGTCGAAAACGGCACGGTCGCCTGGCAGCGCAACACGGTGCCCCAAAGCGAATTCCTCAAGACCTGCCAGGCCTCGTTCGCCCGTCCCGACACGTGGACGATCGACATCCCCTGCAAGGACTACGGCCCGCAGCACGTGGGCATCCTCCAGAACTTCACCAACGCCATCCTCAATGGCGAGAAGCTCATCGCCCCGGCCGAAGAGGGAATCAAGTCCGTCGAGCTCGCCAACGCGATGCTCTACTCCTCCTTCAAGGACGTCACCGTCGACATGCCGCTCTGCGCGGACGCCTACGAGAAGCTTCTCAAGAAGCTCATCGCCTCCTCGAAGACCAAGAAGAAGCCCACGAAGACCTCCGGGGTCGTCGAAGACCTGGCCGGCTCGTTCGGATCCCGCGCCTAGCCCCAAGGAGAAAACGCCATGTACATGACTGGATTCGCCGACGAAGCCGCCAAAGGCATCGACGGCCAGATCAAGGCCACGCTCGAACTGGGCTGGAAGAACATCGAGGCGCGCGCCATCGACGGCGTCAACATCCACGACCTTGACGACGCCGCCTTCGACGTCGTCTACGGCAAGCTCCAGGACGCCGGCGTCTCGATCAACTGCTTCGGCTCCACGATCGCCAACTGGTCCAAGCAAATCACCCAGCCGATGGATGCCGACCTCGCCTCCCTCAAGCGCGCGATCCCCCGGATGCGGCGGCTGGGCACGAAGCTCATCCGCATCATGAGCTACGCCGTGCTTCCCGACCGCTCGCCCGAGGACCAGATGAAGGAAGAGCGCTTCAGCCGCCTCCGCGCCATCACGCAGACGCTCCTCGACGCCGGCATCCAGCCCGTCCACGAGAACTGCATGAACTACGGCGGCATGGGCTGGAGCTACACGCTCACGCTCCTCGACAACGTCCCCGGCCTCAAGCTCGTCTTCGACACCGGCAACCCCGTCTTCACCGACGACCGCACCAAGCCCGAGCCCTTCCCGAAACAATCCTCCTGGGAGTTCTACAACACCGTCAGGGACCACGTCGTCTACATCCACGTCAAGGACGGGATCTGGGACGGCGAGAAGACCTGCTACACGTACCCGGGACTCGGCGACGGCGACGTGCGCAAGATCATGGAAGACGCCGTGCGCTCCGGCTACGACGGCGGCGTCTCCATCGAACCCCACCTGGGCGCCGTCTTCCATGACGACACCGTCAAGACCGACGACGAACGCCGCTACGCGATGTACGTCGAATACGGACGGCGCATGGAAGCGATGATCGACGACATCCGCAAGTCGCTCTGAGGATCGACCCCATGTCGCGAATCCTCATCGCCGGATGCCGAGGCCAGCTCGGCCGCGATTGCATGTCAACGCTCGCCAGGCACGAGCTTCGCGGGCTCGACATCCCGGACATCGACATCACCTCCGCGGAGTCCGTCCAGTCCCGTCTGGCGGACTTCCGCCCCGACGTCGTCGTCAACTGCGCCGCCTACACCGCCGTGGACCAGGCGGAATCCGACGTCGAGCGCTGCCGCGCCATCAACGCGGACGGTCCGCGCATCCTCGCCGAGGCATGCCGCGCATCCGGCGCCTATCTCGTGCACATTTCCACGGACTACGTCTTCGACGGCCGGCGCGAACCGCCGCGGCCCTGGCTCGAAACCGACGCCACAGGCCCCGCGACCGTGTACGGACGGACCAAGCTCGAAGGCGAACAGGCCATCGCCGCCGCCGGATGCCGCCATGCCATCCTGCGCACGGCCTGGCTCTACGGCGCGCACGGGAGGAACTTCCCCAAGACGATGCTCCGCCTCGCCCTCGCCAACCCCGACAAGCCGCTCCGCGTCGTGGCCGACCAATTCGGCTGCCCCACGTGGTCGGCCCGCCTCGCCCGCCAGATCAAGACCCTCCTCGAACAGCCCGCGCCGCCCGAAGGGCTCTTCCACGCCGTCGCAAGCGGCCACACCACCTGGCACGGATTCGCCTCGGAGTTCCTCCGACTGATGGCCGTGCCCCACGCCATCCTCCCCTGCACCACCGCCGAGTACCCGACCCCGGCGAAGCGCCCCGCCAACTCGATCCTCGAAAACGCCGCGCTCGCCAACCTCGGCCTCTGCGTCATGGACGACTGGCGCACCGCCCTGTCCATCTACGTCGCCACCCACCGCGACGCCCTCATCGCCGAGCTTGGCTAATCCGCCATCGTCTGCGTGACTCTCACTTGGCCCGCGCCCCAGCGCGGCGCAGTGGACGCGGCGTCCCCGCCGCGTTTCGCCACCTGCGCCCATCCGCCCGCGCCCCAGCGCGGCGCGCCTCCGAGGCAGGGCGACGCCGTCCCGGCCAATCTTTCAGGCTTGCTCAAGCGCCGGTTCGCGTTGACCGCGAACCCGATTCCGCGAATGCGCGACGGGCAGGTTCCAGAGCGGACAGGATTGACGAAGCTCGGCGACGATCCGCTCCTTGAGCGTGTCAAGCCCCCACCCCGTCCGGGCGGAGACGGCGATCGCATCAGGATAAGGCCCCGTGAGACGCAGCCACGCCGGATCGTCGGCGCCGCCATCGCACTTGTTCAACACGAGCAAATGCGGCACATTCCGGGCGCCGATCGCCTCGAGCGTGCTCCGGCAGACGGCGATGTGGTCCTGGACCTGCGAGTAGGAGGCATCGACCACCACGAGCAGCAAGTCGGCCCGGGCGGCCATGTCGAGCGTGGACTTGAAACTGGCCACAAGGCCATGCGGGAGGTTGCGGATGAAGCCGACGGTGTCGGAAAGGAGAACTTGATGCGATGGCGACAACCAAAGCTTGCGCGTCTTCGTGTCCAAGGTGGCGAAGAGCCGGTCGTCCACGTAGGCCTCGGCGCCGGCAAGCGCGTTGAGCAATGTGGACTTCCCGGCGTTGGTGTAGCCGACAAGGGAGACGACAGGCCATTCGCGCCGCTCGGCGCCACGCAAGTCCTGGCGTCGCTGGATGGCCGCGAGCTTTCGCTTCAGCTCGTTGATGCGCCGCCTCAGCGGTTCGTTGCGGAGCCGCAGGTGGCTTTCGCCGGGGCCGCGGACGTTGGCCTTGCCCTTGAAGCGCTGCTGGGATTCGGTGACCGGGATGCGCTGGAGCTGGAACTGGAGACGCGCGAGATCGACCTGCAACTTGGCTTCGGCCGAACGCGCGCGACGGGCGAAGATCTCGAGGATCAGCTCCGTGCGGTCGATGACCCGGGCGTCCAGCGCCTTGCCGAGGTTGAAGGCCTGGATGGCGTTGAGCTCGTTGTCCACGAGCACCGTGTCGGCTTCGGCATGCTCGGCGATGGCACGGAGCTCGTCGACCTTTCCAGAGCCGATCATCGTGCCGCCGTCGGGCTTGATCCGGTTCTGGACAAGCTCGCCCACGACTTCAAAGCCGGCGGTCTCCGCAAGGCGGCCAAGCTCCAGCAAGGAGTCGGCCGCCTGCAGCGCGCTCTCCCCGAAGCAAACAACCTGAACGAGAATCGCGCGTTCAACCTTGTACGTGTCGTGAAACTTCATGACATGAAGCATCGCAAAGCATCGCGTCTTTGTCAAGGGCAGATCAAAGTTGACACCGTTTCGGGGGTATGATATCCTCGTCTCTGTTTTAGCCCCCATCGTCTATCGGCTAGGACATCAGGTTCTCATCCTGGAAAGCGGGGTTCGATTCCCCGTGGGGGTGCCATTTTCGGCCAAAGCTTCATCGCCATGAAACAGGTCTTCACGGTTCAACCGATCAGCACTGGTGCGATGCGCATTGATGTATGGCTGGCCTCCGTGTCGGATCTGTCGCGTTCCCGGATCAAGTCCTTGATCAAGACAGGTCGTGTTTCTTGCGAGGGCATGATCGTGCGAACGACGTCGCAAGGCGTGAGAGAAGGCGAAGTCTACTGCGTGACGCTGCCGTCCGCCGAAACGACGGAGCCCGTGCCGCAGGCGATGCCGCTCGACATTCTTTTCGAGGACGAGGCGATCATCGTGCTCTCGAAGCCGCCGGATCTCGTCGTGCATCCGGCGGCGGGGCACGCCAACGGCACGCTCGTCAATGCGCTGCTGGCGCACTGCCCGGAGTTGAAGACCGTCGGCGACGAGCAACGCCCCGGCATTGTGCATCGACTCGATCAGGACACGTCGGGGGTGATGGTTGTCGCGAAAACAGACGCCGCAATGACCGCGCTCGGAGACGCGTTCCGCGCGGGCCTCGTTCACAAGACGTATCTGGCGATCGTGCATGGCGTTCCAGAGCCATCAGAAGGCCGGCTGGAGACGCTCATGGGCCGTCATCCGACAAAACGCCACCGCATGGCGGTGCGGTACGAGGAGGGACGACGGGCGGTGACGACGTATGCCGTGGCGGAGACCTTCCGGACGACGTCGCTTCTGCATGTCGAGATCGAGACGGGGCGCACGCATCAAATCCGCGTCCACATGCACCACATTGGCTGTCCGATTGTCGGCGATGCGACGTATGGATCCCGCAAGCGGGACGCGGCGCTGCCGCGACCGCCGTCGCGTCAGATGCTTCATGCCTGGCGGCTGGCCTTCCCGCATCCGTCGAGCGGACGAGAAATGAAATTTGAAGCGCCCCCGCCCGTGGATTTCACGGCGATGCTGGAGGCGCTTCGACTTGAGGGTTGATGTTTTGCCCGGCTACTCAGCCGAGACCTCGATCTTGCGAGGCTGCAGCTCGGCCCGCTTGGAGAGTTTCGCGGTGAGGATTCCGTTGGCGACCGTGGCCTTGATCGCGCCCGTGTCGGCGTGCTCCGGAAGATCCAGGGACACGGCGTAGTTGTAGACGGGGAACTCGCGCGAGACGCAGGTCAAGCCCTCGGGCGGGCAGTGGCTGTTGCCCGTTGTCAGCGTCAAGGTGCGGTTCTCGATGTTGAGCGTGACGTCGTCCTTCCCGACTCCGGGAATCTCGAACGTGATTTCGTAGCCTTCCTTGGTTTCGTTGACAAACACCGAGGGTGTCGTGGTTGAGTATTGGACGCAGGGGGTTTTCTTGGTTTCAGTGATTTCCTTGTTCATGGCGGTCTCCTGTTTGCTTGCATGTTGTCAGATGGTCGTTCCTTTAGTCTTCGCAGGCGATTTCGATGCGCTTGGGAACGGCTTGGGCGGCCTTGGGCAGCTCGATGCGGAGGATGCCGTTTTTAAAGGTGGCCTTCGTCTTCTTGTTGTCGACGGGGAACTCCAGCTCGAAGCGACGCTTGAAGGTCTGCTTCTCGGCGCCGTCTTCGACCTTGCCTTCGATGACGACGGCCTGGGGCTCCAGGCTGATGTCCACGTCGCCGGGGCGTTTGCCCGGCATTTCGATGTCCAGGACGACCGCCTTGTCGCCAACGTAGCAGTTGACGGGAGGGAATCGGCCTTCGACACGGTTTGCAAGGGTTCTGAACAATCCGCCAAACGGGCGATCATAATAGCTGATCATGTCGTTGAGGATGTTCCAGGGGCTCAAGTTGTAGAATTTCTGTGCAGTCATTGTCTTTCTTCCTTTCGCCTCCAGTTGGGGGAGGCGCCTATTAAATAGCAACGCCTGTGCCAACGCCGAAAACAAGCAAAAACACATGTTCCAAGGCTCCTTTTACACAGTGAAGGGACAAATAGTCGCACCGGCCACGACAGTTTGTCCCTTTTGTAAGCTGGGACAATCTTTGCCTTTTCAGCATTTGGCACGGACGGGTGTCGCCCGCACATCGCCGCCCCCTGCGAATCCTGCCAGACAGCCCTTTAGCGGCGTCCGGATCTGCCCCGACCTCAAAACCAGGGGACAGACCCCAAAAACGCCTTCATGCAGGAAGATCCTGGAATGGCTTTTTGTTCGCCCGCCGTGGAGCCGTGTCGCTGCATGCCGGCGCGACAGCAGCCCTTCGACCGCCCTCGCGCCACGTTTCAACATGGCGCGAGGAAGCAAACTACTTGAACAGGAACAGCGTCCCCATCTGCGGGACTGTGTATTCAATTGTGGTGGCCGTGTATTTAAGAAGGGCCGGTTTGAAGAAGTCCTCAGGCAGCACGTCAAACGTGCCGACGATGCCTTCCGTCGCCTCGACAAGCACGTAAGTCCCCGCCTTTGCATCCGGGTCGATCGTCAGCGACAGTCCATCCAACTCGGACGAAAGATCAAGCGTGCCATGCACCATGAGCTGGTCGGCTTCGCCGTCCAGGCCGATTTGCAGATTGAGGCGGCTGTGGTCGCCGAATGTGACGCAGTTCATGTTCGTGATGCCGCCGACGGTCAGCGTGCCAATGAGGCTCTCCCCGGAAACAGGATCGACCGAGCCCGGCTCGACCGAGGCGAGGCTGTCCACAGAACTCCCCTTCACAAGCACATTGAAGTTGGTGTAGGCGCTGTCGCCACCGAGGAAGCCCGTGCCGCCGATCGTCGCGCCGCCGTTGACCTGCATCCTGTTTTTGCCGGCGCCGGAACCCGTGGCATTGTTGAAGATGGCGCGTCCGTCTTCGATTACAAATCCGACCTTGTCGATGCCTTCGTTGTTGAAATGCGACGAGCCATTGCCGAACACAACGGTGCCGACGCCCTGCTTCAGCAACCGCTTGGCCGAATTCCTAAGCGTCCCCAGCGTCATGTCGAGGTCGATGGCGGGCGGGCCATCCTGGACGACGACATAAGCATCGTAGTACTTCGCGAATGTCATGCCGATGTTGTAATAGGCGGTGTTGGGGCTGCTGTAGGTGCGGATGCCTTGGTTGTATCCACCATTGTAGAAGTTTGCAGAGGCAGGGCCATCTATGACGCCGCCCGTGAGATGGGCGAAGTAACAGAAGAACAACGAGTTGTTGATCGTGGCCTTGCCGCCTTCTTTTACGCTAACGCTGTAAACGCGCCCATTCGTCAATTGCTGGTTTGTTGCGTGAAAGTGCCATTGGTCAGAACGACAACAGTGGAGTTTTTATAAATGCCATTGTTCGCGATGTTGAGAGCGGCGGGAACCTCTGTCCCTCCAATTGTGAAGGCCCCCCTTGCCGTGCCGTCAAGGTAGTTCGCGATATACGATGAATACGATATGTCCATCGTCCCTTCGACAATATTCCAAGGTCCCGTGTAGCGTGGCGATCTAAAGTACATGGAAAACGTGCCGTCACCCATCTTGACGAATGTCGCATCGGCCACGGAGTCGAGCACGGCGTTCATGCGCACGCGTGAATCGCCGTTGATCGTCCACGTCACATTGCCGGTGGCATCGGGGGCAAGGTTCACAGGCGCTCGGAAATCATGCATTCCTTCCTCGCCCTCGACGTCCCGACGGTCAAGGTCGGTGACCGTAAGAGAGTAGCCGGCGTCGATGTCGTTGGTATGGCCAATGGAGAAGGCTTTGGCCGTCTCGATGATGATTTTGCGGACATGTTGGTCGGCGTTGAGCGCGATGACCGTGTCCGTGCCGATGCCGGAATCGGTGAAAACAGCAGTGTCCATGAAAGCGGGAACACTCATGGGGTTCCAGTTCTGCGGATTGTTCCAACTGTTGTCGCCGGCTGTGCCCATCCACGTCACATCGCCAAAGATTGTGGCCGCGGCAGCCGCCGTCCACGTCTCATTGGTGACGCCGCCATACACGTTGTAGGCACGGAAGGCGCAGTAATACGTGTTGAATGGCTGGTTCAAACGCGTCTTGGAGAACGTCTGGGGCGCGGAAAGCGAAGGCCACTCGTCGATTTTCACAAGCGCATTCGTATCGGTGCCAAACCACAGCTCCACCGTGGCACTGGCGATGCCGATGTTTGTAATCGAACCCGAGATGCTGAGCGTGGTGCCCGATGCGGCCATCGTCGCGGGACCCATCAGCGGCTCGCCGGGCGTCGTGAACGTCAGTTCACCGTCCTCCATCGTTCCCGACGCGTTCGCGGCAATGAACTTTGCATAGTAAGTCGTGACGCAGGCAAGGCCAGACAGGGTGTAGGAGAACGCACCCGTTTCGGCAACACCGGCGGCAACGAGGTTCGTGTGCGTATAGACGCCAGGCACCGTGCCGTAGACGATGGTGACGTCCGGATTGCTGGAGCCAAGCCGCATCAACGTGTAAGAGAACGACGCCGAATGAAAGTCAACCGAATTGACGGACGAAGGTGCCAAGAGCGGGATGTCGACCTGCGCAGGTTCAATGGGACCGAACGACGCAAACCCGACATTGACGACAGCATCATGCTCCGCCTGGATCCAGTCCGGAGTGGAAACAGCATCGCGGAACCGGAACTCGTCGAACGAACCCTTGAACGTATGCGTGTTCGCATCCGAATCGTTGCCAAACGCCAGCGGAAGGCCGTTGTCTGTGGCGGGATCAATGCTGCCGCTCGCCGAGGCGGCGCCATTGGTAAAAATCTGAGCCGTCGAACCGTTGAATCCAAAGACAATGTGACACCATTGTCCCAAACCAAGATTGGGCGTTTTTCCCTTGACGGTTGATGTTTTGGTTCTCCCGCTTGCAGAGAGTTCATTGAAATCAGGATTGAGTTCTGTGTGGAACCCTTCGGTGCCTGAACTGCTTTCCTTACGCGTGATCACGCGCTCGAAGGTGCCTGCGGAGACCACTTGGCGGTGGCGGAACCACCCCGAAATGGTGAAGGTCGAGCCGACGGCCAGGTCGTTGTAATTGCGGGTGAGAAAGCCCGTGCCATCCGCGGCAGTCGAACTGTTGCTGTTGAGCACGCAGTTGCCGATCATGCCATCGGTGCGAACCGCGGAAACGTCCGGCGCGTTTGCCGTGGCGTCAAGCTTGTTGGTCGTGGAGTCAAACGCGACGCCATTGACAAGATCGTTGAAGTGCCATACGCCCACGTGCGCGCTCGGCGCCCACACGGCGCCGTTCGTCACGGAATCGGCATGATCGGTGAACGTTCCTCCCCAGTACGCCCAAATTTGCGACGTGGCATCGAAGGACGGCACACGCACCCAGATGGTCGAAACGCCATTGGTGTTCCAATTGTCGATTTCATAGTCAAGCTCGTTGCCATCGGCGTCGGCAAACCGCAAGTCGGTTCCATCTGGCATGAACGAGTCGTAAGTGAAGCCGGCGATCTCCGTGGAGAGCTTGACGAGTGCAGGAAAATCATCGAGGGTGGTGCTTCCCGCATACCCAGAGAATGTCACCGACATGCGGTGCGTAAAATCAGAGGATTCAAGAGCCCCAGCGTCCGCCGGGACGAAGGTAAGCGAAATTGCGGCAACGAGCGCCACAACAATGCGCGACGTATTCAGGTGTTTCATTTACACAGCCCTTTCTTTGTCTTGTTTTCCCTGCCCGAATTTGCGCCACCCGCACATGTGGATTCATGTTGTGAAACCAACGCAAGCCTACACGGCACGTGCACAAAATTCGTTACGTGACTAAATTTACACCATCTTCCCCTCTGCTGTCAAATGGAAAAAGAGCGGAATCGGCAATCGGCGAGCAAATCAACGACCATAGGGTTGCCCGCCCTCTCCGACTGACCGATTGCTGGAATTCGGCGAACGGACGATCGCACAGGAATTCGTTTGCACAGACGGCAGGGACTTGGTACATTCAAAGGCGAGCGCGGATGTCGCGCTTGATTTCCACCAAAGACACCAGCAAAAGGAATCCACCATGCCCAAGCCTCTCTCTGTTCAGCTCTATTCCCTCCGCGAATTCTCAAAAACCCGCGAAGACTTCATCAACGTCGTCAAGCGCGTCGCCGACATCGGCTTCAAGGGCGTCGAACCCGCCGGCTTCCACGACATCCCGCCCGCCGAATTCAAGAAGCTGCTCGACGACCTCGGCCTGAAGATCTACTCCTCCCACTCCCCGTGGCCACACAAACCCGAGGACGCCTCCGAAATCATCGACACCCTCGGCATCCTCGGCCTCGACACCTGCGTCTGCGGCTATGGCCCCGACGATTTCAAGGACCTCGACGCGATCAAGGCCACAGCCGAACGAACGAACGAACTCATCGAAAAGTTCAAGCCCGCCGGCATCACGCTCTTCCAGCACAACCATTATTGGGAATTCGAACGCATCGACGGCACGCTCAAATACGACATCTACCGCAAGCTCTGCCCCGAGGTGAAGTACCAAATCGACTGCTTCTGGTCCACCAACAAGGGCACGGAAGACCCGGTCGAGATGCTCAAGCGATTCGCCGACGACACCATCCTCATCCACATGAAGGACGGCGTCTGCCGCCAGAAAGCCGCCGTCGACGGCATGAAGAACGGCCTCCTCGACATGAAGATCGATCTCATGCCCCTCGGCACCGGCGATCTGCCCATCCCCGAGCTCGTCGCCAATGCCCCCGAGCAGGTCAGCACGATCATCGTCGAACTCGACTACGTCGCCGAAGGGCTTGAAATGTGGGACTCGATCGAGAAGAGCTACCGCTACATGACCTCGAACGGCCTGGCCGCCGGCAACAAGTGAATCCCGCTGCGCTGAAGTGCGATTCCCGGCTCGTCAAGCCGGGCGACACCTTCGTCGCCGTCCGCGGCGCCGCGGACGACGGAGCGCGCTTCATCGCCGCCGCCATCGAAGCCGGCGCGGCGGAGATCGTCACCGAACTCCCCCGCCCAGCCGACGGCGTGCCCGAGGGCGTCGCCTGGCGCACCGTCGAGGACTCCCGCCGCGAAATCGCGGCGCTCGCCTGCCGCGCCTACGGAGACCCCACAACCGCAATCGACGTGTTCGGCATCACAGGCACGAACGGCAAGACGACGACCGCCGCGCTGCTCCGCAAAATCCTCAACGACTGCGACCAACCCGCCGGACTCGTCTCGACGATCTCCTACATCACCGCCCCGCCCCGCCGGCCGCCCCCCCTCGCCGCCCTCCTCGGGCGGACGCCCGTCGAAACCCGGGAAACCCCGGCGCACAACACCACGCCAGGACCGCTCGAACTGCAATCCCTCTTCGCGGAAATGCGCGACAGCGGCTGCGAAGCAGCCGTCATGGAAGTCTCCTCCCACGCCCTCGCGCAGCGCCGCACCGACGGCACACGCTTCGCAGCCATAGCCTTCACGAACCTCACGCAGGACCACCTCGACTACCACGGCACGATGGAAGCCTACTTCGAAGCCAAGCGCCTGCTTTTCATCCCGGCACGCTTTCCGGCCGCCATCAACCTCGACTGCCCCTACGGCCGCCGCCTCGTCGAGGCCGTCAAGGCCGACGGCGGCGCGCCCGTGCTGTCCTACGGCGCCGCATCCGATGCCGATGTGCGCTTCTCAAACGAACGTCTCTCCAGCGACGGCTGTGAATTTCGCCTCGACTATCCCGGCGGCTCCTCGCGCGTGCGCATCCGCCTGCTCGGGCGCCACAACATCCACAACGTGCTTTGCGCGTTCACCCTGGCCCTGCTCCATGGCGTCCCGGCCCGCAAGGCGCTCGCCTCGCTCGCCGCCGCCGCCCCCGTGCGCGGACGCCTCGAACGCGTGCGCGTCAAAGCCTCGCCAGCCGATTACTTCATCGACTACGCGCACACGCCCGACGCCATCGAAAACGTCCTCGCCACGCTGCGTGAAATCACCCGGGGACGCCTCTTCATCGTCTTCGGCGCAGGCGGCGACCGCGACCGCCGCAAACGCCCGCTCATGGGCGAAGCCGCCGCGCGCCTTGCCGACATCTGCATGATCACGTCGGACAACCCCCGCTCCGAAGACCCCATCGCCATCATCGACGACATCCTCGCCGGCATCCCCGATCCCCCGCCACCCCGGAGTCCTGCGCCCCAACCCCCCGTGGTTGGGGTGGCCGGGCGCACCGCGCCCGGCATGATCCTCGTCGAGCCCGATCGGCGCGCCGCCATCCGGCGCACCGTCCTGCTCGCCGACCAACCCGGCGATGTCGTGCTCATCGCCGGCAAAGGCCACGAAACCTGCCAGATCTTCGCCGACCACACCGATCACTTCGACGACCGCGAAGAACTCATCGCCTGGGGCTCGTGACTTTGGACCTTGGGCCTTGGACTTAGGCGTGCGTCAACCCCGTTGCCGCACACCCCCTACAGCTCCCGCCTTCTCAGCGCCAGTGCCGCCAGCACGCCAAAGCCCATCGGCAGCAACAGCCCCGTGTAAAACACGGAACGGAGGACGGCGCAAGGAGAAATGGCAAGCCCATCGCCAAGACGATCAAGCGCCCGAACCTCCGACATCGGCTTGAGCACCGCCACAACGCCATCAGACATTGTCTTTGAAAATGCATCGAGCGCGCGCTCGACTGCCGTTTTCTCGCGAACCGGGCCATGCGAATGGCGTATTTCGCGACCTTCCTCTGCCAAATCGCTCCGGCCGACAATGGCGATGAGCACCAGCGCACTCGCCGTGAACGCCGCCACCGGAAACGAAAACGTCGCACCGCATGCCACGCCAATCGCCGCAAGCAGGGAAAGCAACGCGAGCAACGCGATCCAGCTCTTGAACAAATTGCGCTCCACACCGCCATCCGGAACGAGCACCGTCATCGAATCGCCGTGCTGCACCAGCACCGCCATGCCTTCATCCGACGCCGTGTTCGTGAAAAGCACCTTCAGCGACGAGCCTTCCACCGCCCCGGCGGGCACATCAAAAGCCACCTCGCCCTTGTCGTCTTCGGCAAGCTCGTAAGAGGCCACAACATCGCCATCGGCGTTCAGCACCGCGCATTCGCCCATGCACCCCGCCGACACGCCAAACGACGAAAGAAACTTGAACTTCACCGTCATCGCGTGGGCGGCGTCGCCCGGACGAAGCTTGAACACCCACTCCCGACTCTGGCCGGGATCAACAGGAAAATGTCCCGTCAGCAAATCCTTCTCGATCGAAGCGACGATGTGCGCCTTCGGAACACCCTCCGGCACCGCCCCCTGCGACTCGGCATGCGCATACAGCCGCTCGGCTTCCATGTGCAAAGTGTCCACGGCAAGCTCCAGACTTCGCGACACCGCCGTCGCCTCGGCCGGAATGCCCTTGATCTTGAGCTGCGCATACGCCACCGCCACGGCAATGAACAAAAGCGCGCCGTTCACCACGACAAGGCCGATCCACCGACCCAGCCAAATCTCAAACGGACGCGCAGGCGAAACGGCCGTGGACGCATGGCGCCCCGCCTCGATGTCCGAGGCCACGGCCGCACAGCCCGCCCACAGCGTCGCCGCACCCAGCACCGCCGTCGCCGCGCCCAGCGTCCACGTCAGCAGCATGCGCACCTCGCCCTGCACCGTGCCATCGCCGCGGATGCCGGCAAAAACAACCGCCAGCGGCGCCAGCAGCCCCAGCGCCAGGCGCGAACGCAATGGCGCGCGGATGCCAAGCAGCACGAGGGCGGCGACACGACGGATCATGGCTTCTTGCTCCCTTCGATCGTCGCCAGGAAGAACGCCTCAAGCGTCATCGACGGACGATCCAGCTCGACTCGCGCCCCCTCGGACTCCATCTGCAGGCGGAAGCTCTCGGCGCGCGCTTCGTCCAAGCCCGAGATGCGCATCAGCAAGCCGTCCCGCGTCTTGAGCAGTTCGTCAAGCCGCCCTTCCGCGCAAATCCGGCCGCTTCCAAGAATCACAACACGGTCGCACACATCCTCGACCTCGGCGAGCAGATGCGAGGAAAGCAATACCGTGCGCCCCTCATCGGCAAGTTCCTTGATCAGCGTCTTGACCTCGTGGCGTCCAATCGGATCAAGCCCCGATGTCGGCTCGTCCAGAATCACCAGATCCGGCTCATTGAGCAATGCCTGCGCCAAGCCCACCCGCCGCGCCATGCCCTTGGAAAATTCGCCCACAGGCCGGTTCGCCGCCTCCGCCAACCCCACGCGCACAAGCAGCCCCTCTGAACGTTCCTGGCGGAGCGTCGACGGCATGTCGAAAAGCCCGCCGTAATAGCGGAGTGTCTCGCGCGGTGTCAAATAAGGATGGAAATGCGAAAACTCAGGCAAATAGCCAATGCGCGACTTCGCGCGCGGGCTGAAAGGATCAAGGCCAAAAAGCCGCACCGCGCCGGCAGTCGGCTGAAGCAGCCCAAGAAGCATCTTGATCGTCGTGCTCTTGCCCGAACCATTCGGCCCGAGCAATCCGAACACCTCGCCTTTTTGAATGGCAAAGGAAACATCGTCAACGGCAAGTTTCTTCGGTCGCCGCCAAAAATCACGGAAAACTTTTTTCAAATTGTCCGCTCTCACAACAGCGGACTTGCAAGCATCGGCATCCATGTTCACCCCAGATCACGACGTTGAAAGGAGATGGCCCCGAGCGTCAGCACAAAGGCCATGTAGGAAAGCGCGTAGGCGCCAGCCTGCACCAGGTAGCGCCACGGAATCGCGCCGCCGCCCGCCAGGCTGTCCACCACCCAGAAATGCTGCACGTCCGGCACCACGGCGTAAAGCAGGCGTGGCAGGGCGCCCGCCGCGCCCCCGAAATGGCGGTCCGCCAAAAAACCGACGAAAAGCACCGCGAAGGAAGCCGCCACCGCCGCGCCCGTCTGCAACCGCGTGGAAAGCGCCGTGGCCAGCGCGCAGAAAATGCCCAGGAGCATCGCAATCAGCGCCGCCGCGGGCACAATGCGGAAATCCAACGCCGGCGCATGGCCGCCGAAGCCGAGCCAGGCGCCATCGCGGCCAAACAGGCCGATGACAGCAACAAGCAGCGTCTGAATAATGGCGAGAAAAACGAAGAACCACAGCCCGAAGCGCCAACGGAAGCGCCAATTCACAAACGCCGCCTTCGCCAACGCCAGCACGGGGGCCGCCATCGCCAGCAACCCGCACCGCGTGTCGCGGATGTGCCCCACCATCGTCTCCGTCTCAAGATAGTGCTCCGAACTCCGCTCCGCCAGCAGGATGGCGATCGTCTCGATCCAGCAGAAAAGCAGGACCACCAGCGCCGCCCCCGCGAACTTGCCAAGCAGAAAGACCCAGCGCGGCACCGGCTTCGAAACGGCGGCCGCGACCGTGCCGCTCGAAATTTCGCGCGCCAGCGTCGACCCTGAGATGAACGCCGCCAGGAGCACCCCCGCCACCAGCAAAATCGCCAGCCCGCTGTCACGGGCAAGCCGCCCCCCTTCGCCAAAACTGAAAAGCTGAACGAGCGGCACAAGGATGGTCGACTCCACAGCGACAAACGTCAGCAACAGACAAATCGGCTGCTGGAGCCCTTCCAGCGCCGTCGCAACCGCCACTGCGGCACCTGACTTCAAAGTTCGAGACATGCCCGCTATTCTATCGGAACCCAGCCCCGAATGCGAGCGTAATCCCCGCCCTCCCCCCTCTCCCTCCCGCCCCTCCCCCCAGACACGCGCCTCCATAGCACGCCCCCTTTATCGTGCGGCTGGACCTCCGTGTCCTGCCCGCTGTAATCTTGAAAGCTTTTTCAAGATTACAGCACTCTCCCATCTATCACTCACCGCACCCCTTCCCCGTGTGGCAAGATCCACACCCCGCCACCTCAATAATCTTGAAAGAATCTTCAAGATTGTTGATATCAGTCCATCCGGGCCCCCTTGTGCGATGTACCCAGCAGTACCGACGCGGCTACGACGCGTCGTCCATTCGCCCGCGCCCCAGTCCAAACACTGCCACCTGTAATCTTGTCTCAGCCAAATATGCTAAAGTGAGGGCGCTTTCCGGTGAGAACCGAAAAGCGCCCCGGGGGTGCGCGCGCACCCCCCGGGCGGGGCGACGCC
>JBMNOD010000049.1:0-26080 GCA_050942875.1 Kiritimatiellia bacterium | reverse complement strand
CCTGCTCGACCCGGATCTTCTGTAGGTTTCGATTTGCGCTGGTTGTCCGAGGGGGTGCAGAGCGGGTTCTTTCAACTACGAAAGGCGCGAAATACACGGAAACGCCTTGGAAAGTGGTGCACAACCCATTGGAGGAGAGGGAAATGCATGATTCCATATGTTTTTAGGGGTCTGTCCCCTATTTTTCTTCCCCACTCGGCGAAGCCGCTGCAGCAAGGTCAATCGGGGTCTGGGGCGGAGCCCCGGCGGAAACTACTCTCCACGCTCTTCTCTCCGCTCTCTAAAAGAAACGAGCCGCTAGCGCTGGATTCGACAAAGGTTTGCGACAAAGCTCGCGACAAAGTTTCCCTTCGGCACTAGCCGCTAGCCGCTAGCCGCTTCTCTTCGGCAATCGGCCGGTACTTCTGCCAGACGTGGGGGCTGCCGGGGGGGATTTGGTCGAGGATTCTGGCGAAATCCTCGTCGTCCAGAGGCGGCTGCACGCGGGTCGTCCTGAACTGGTGCGGCACGCCCGAGGCGGCGATCATCTGCAAAGACGCGCGAACCGCCTCGACGTCCACCTGGCGTCCCGCGAGGGCCGCGTACTTGTCCCAGGGCGCCTTGACGTCCATGGCCACGAAATCGACGAGCCCGCCGTCGAAGCAGGCGCGCAGGACGTCCGGGCGGGCGCCGTTGGTGTCGAGCTTGACGTCCAGCCCCGCCGTCTTGCAGCGGCGGAGGAAGTCGGGCAGGTCGGGCTGGAGGGTGGGTTCGCCGCCCGAGACGACGATCCCCTCGACGAGGCCGTTGGATCGGCGCGCGGCCACTTCCGCCAGCACGGCCTCCGGATCGACGGGCGGGGCGCCGCCCGTCGGGGGGATCAAGTGGGCGTTGTGGCACCAGGGGCAGCGGAAGTTGCACCCCTGGGTGAAGACGATCGCCGCGATTTTCCCCGGATAGTCGCAGAGCGTCAGGGGAAGGTAGGCGGCGAGGATCATGGCGTGGTCGCGCCGACCGGAGCCACGGAATACGTCTTGCGCAGGGCGAACTCGCGCTGCTTGCCGGCGTTCCACTGCTTGACGGGGCGGATGTAGCCGACGATGCGGGAGTACACTTCGGTCTGCTTCTTGCAGTGCGGGCATTCGTACTGCTCGCCGGTCAGGTACCCGTGGGTTTCGCACACGCTGAACGTCGGCGAGATCGTGAAGTACGGCAGGCGGAAGCGCTCGCAGACCATTTTCACGAAGGCCTTCACGGCCTTGGGGTCGCTGACGGCCTCGCCGGTGAAGACGTGGACGACCGTGCCGCCGGTGTACTTCGTCTGGATTTCGTCCTGGAGGTCGAGCACGCGGAAGATGTCGTCGCTGTAGGAGACGGGAAGCTGCGTGGAGTTCGAGTAGAAGGGCTCCTCCTGGCCCTTGCCGTTGGCGGCGATGATGTCGGGGTACCGGGCCTTGTCCAACTGCGCGAGGCGGTAGGACGTGCCTTCGGCGGGCGTCGCTTCGAGGTTGTACAGATTGCCGGTCTCCTCCTGGAAGTCGGCCAGCCGGGCGCGCATGTAGTCCATGACCCGGATCGCGAAGGCCTGGCCGCGGGGCGTGCCGATGTCCTCGCCGAAGAGGTTCAGGCACCCCTCGTTGAGGCCGAGCAGGCCGATGGTGGAGAAGTGGTTCTGCCAATAGACGCCGAAGCGCTCGTACACCTGCCGCAGGTAGAAGCGGGTGTAGGGGTAGAGGTTTTCGAGCGTGAACTTCTCCAGGACCTTGCGCTTGATCTCCAGGCTGCGCCGGGCGACGAGCATGAGGTTGTCGAGGCGGGACAGGAAGTCCTCCTCGCTGTCGGCCAGGTAGCCCAGGCGCGCCATGTTGATGGTGACGACGCCGATCGAGCCCGTCTGCGGGTTCGCGCCGAAGAGGCCGCCGCCGCGGCGGTTGAGCTCGCGCTTGTCGAGGCGCAGGCGGCAGCACATCGAACGCGCGTCGTCTGGATCCATGTCGGAATTGACGAAGTTGGCGAAGTACGGGATGCCGTACTTGGCGGTGGCGGCCCAGAGGCGCTCCAGCCCCGGGCGGTCCCAGTCGAAGTCCTTGCCGATGTTGTAGGTCGGGATCGGGAAGGTGAAGACGCGGCCCTTGGCGTCGCCTTCCGTCATGACTTCGAGGAAGGCGTTGTTGATCATCAGCATCTCCTCGCCGAACTCCCCGTAGGTTTCGGGCATGAGCTGGCCGCCGACGACGACGGGGCTCGCCGCCAGGCTGGCCGGCGGGATCAGGTCCATGGTGATGTTGGTGAACGGCGTCTGGAAGCCGACGCGCGTCGGCACGTTCACGTTGAAGACGAACTCCTGGAGCGCCTGCTTGACGTCCGCGTAGTCGAGGCCGTCGTAGCGGATGAACGGCGCCAGCAGCGTGTCGAAGTTCGAAAACGCCTGCGCGCCGGCCGCCTCCCCTTGCAGGGTGTAGAAGAAGTTGACGATCTGCCCGAGCGCCGTGCGGAAGTGCTTGGCGGGGCGGCTCTCGGCCTTCCCCGAAACGCCCTTGAAGCCGCTCATGAGCAGATCCTGGAGGTCCCAGCCCACGCAATAGACGCTGAGCTGGCCGAGGTCGTGCAGGTGCAGCGCGCCGGAGGCGTGGGCCTCGCGGATGTCGGCGGGGTAGATCTTGTCGAGCCAGTACGCCTTGCTGATCTCGCTGGAGATGAAGTTGTTGAGCCCCTGGAGGGAATAGGCCATGTTGGCGTTCTCGCGCACGCGCCAGTCGGCGCGGCCGAGGTAGTCGTCCACGAGATCGACGCTCGCCTTCTGCACGATCTCGCGCAGCCGGGCGTGCTGGTCGCGGTAGAGGATGTAGGCCTTGGCCGTGCGGCGGTACGGGGAGGTGAGCAGGACTTCCTCGACGACGTCCTGGACGTTCTCGACGGTGACTTCCAGCGTGTCCTGGAGCGAGTGGACGATGGCGACCGTGCGCATCGCCAGGCGGCGCGCCTCCTCCATGCCGAACTCCCCGGTCTCCTCCCCCGCCCGGGCGATGGCCTGGGCGATCTTGTCGGAATTGAAGGGCACGAGCGTGCCATTGCGCTTGCGGATCGAGTCGATGGCGAAGGGATGGGCTTCTGCGTTCATGGGGGGAAGTTCCTGTCGTGGGGGTGGGGTTGAGAGCGTGTGGAGGGCAGCAAAAAAACGCCTTGATGGCTGCTGCCATGTTGGAGGTACACTTTTCGCACTTCTTAAACGCCACTACTTTCTGCCATTTACGGGAAAAAGTCAACCCTGAAAAATGACCTAACACTACCGATAGTGTCTAAGTCTTTTCTTTTACGCTACTTATATTGAGGTTTTTTGGGGGAGAAGCCATTGCCACCGTGTTGATGGGATGGCTGCCGCACCGCAGAAAACTTCGGGGGTGTCGTCGCATTGCCGAAGCGACGGCGCGCTTCCGAACCGCCAAGCCCGCCGCATCGTCGACACTTGCACCCACACCATGATCCTCTCGTTTTTGGGGCGATCTATTTCCTTGTCTCCCTCGTCCGACTTCATGTAGAATAAAAAGTGAAGGGCAACTTTTACTTTGCCTGCAAATTCGGCTTCATCAACAAAACAAAGGTGCTTCATGAAGAACAAGACTGTCGTTTCGCTGTGTATCGCCGTCGCCGCGCTTTGCGTGCAGGCGGATTATGTCAAACTCGGCTCGGTGCGTCTCGCAAGCCTGAACGACGTCGGCTCCGCCGCCGCCGCGCTGGGGATTCTCGCCGAAGAGCCCCTGCTCGGCACAATGGCCATCGGCAGCCTCCAGCAGGCGATCATGGAAGCCTTTGGCACGCCCGATCAGGCGAAGCCCCTGGGTGTTGTGCTCTACTCGAAAACGGCGCTGCCCGATTTTAAAAACAAGACGGCCGAGCAATTCATGGCGGCCATGAGCGACATGCAGGAAAATCTCGCCGTCGCGATTTACATGCCCGTTTCCGGCAGCGCCCAGGGCTACCTCAAGGAACGCGGCGCGACCAACGCCGTCGATGGCGCCTTCACGGCGGACGAAACGCTCTACGCCGTCGTTCAGGGCGACTACGCCGTCTGGGGCGACTCCCCGGCAACCGCCACGCGCGCTGCCGCCGACATGGCCGAAACGCTCAAGTCGGTGCTCGACGGCATGGCCGTCGAAGTCCATGTCGATTCGGTCACCTTGAAGAAATACGCCGAAGCCCAGGTGGGCATGAAGCAAATGCAAAAACAGCTCCAGAAACAAATCGAGGAGCAGATGAAGGAAGCCCCGGACGAGATGGAGGAAGAGACCGGAAAGACGGCCGGAGCAGCCGATGACGCCGACACCGACGTCTGCGACGTCAATTCCTGGGCCAAGGCGTTCGAGCGCTACGAGGAAGCCTCCATGGAGGCGACGGCGCAGATGCTTGAGCAGATCGGCTCCTTGGCTCTCGGCCTCGGCCTCGACATCGCCCGCGGCATCAACCTCGGTGCATCCTGCGATTTCGCGCCCGGCAGCGACTTCGCCAAGCTCATGACGACAGCCAAGGCTGTCGACCCCGCGCTCTATGCCGGTGTTCCGGCTTCGGCCGATCTGTTCTACGCAGTCGGCGACTATGGCCAAATGGCCTACGACTCCAAGCAATCCCTCGATCTCATCAATGCGATCCTCCTGCCGCAAATCAAAGACGAAGCGCTGCGTAAACAAGTCGCCGACATCCTCGCCAGATTCGTCTCCACCGTGCAGCAGTCCGGCGCGAGCACCCTGTTCGTCGATCGCGACAGCCAGGGCCGCATGGTGTTCGCCGGGAAGGTCGCCTACCGCGACCCCGCGGCAAACCAATCGCTTGAGAACCAGATCAACGCCGATCTGGGCTCGATCATCAGCAAGTTCCTGCCCGTGCAGACGTTCGCCACCTTCGACGCTCCGTCGGGGGCGGTGCGCATCGATTTCATCTCGCTCATCAAGATGCTCGATTCGAAGTTCAGCGGCGAAGACGACAAGATCGATGCTGAGGAACTCGACATGGTGGCCAAGGTGTTCGACGCCCTGATGGGACGTTCGATCGAGATTTCCCGCAAGCTCGAAGGCGACAGCATCGTGCGCCTGTGCCGCCCCGTCGGCTCCGACTACGCCCTGCCGTCTTCCGGCGACGGCGCCACGCTTGCCGCAAGCGTCGCCGCGCTGATGCCCGCCGGCTCCGCCGCAAAGCCGTTCCAGGTGTTCGCCCTCTCGCCGAGCTCGATGCTCAGCCACTATGCCTCCCGCCTCGCTTCAGTGATCGGCGAGGATGCCAAGGACGTCGCCACGCTGTTTGCCGCGTTGCCGGAAGCTCCTCGGAACGGCATGACGTCGGTGGCCTGGGCCGAAGGCTCCACCATGAAGGCTTCGCTGAACCTCTCCGCCGCCGAGCTCAAGTGGTTCGTCAAGATGTTCGGCAAAATCTCCGAACAAGTCGCCGAGCAGGAAAAGGCCATCGAGGCCGAGTTCGGCAACGACGACGATGAACCCGCCGGCGACCCCGTCGCCGACTTCTTGATCCTCGACGCCGAGGAGCAAGGAAATTGAAGCCATGAAAATGAAGCCAAAGTCAAGGGGAACCTGGTGGAATCGATTTGCCATACATCTGTTCACCTTCGTTCTTGGGCTGTTGATATTCTGGGTGCTCGGCTTCTTTGTGAACGACATCCAGTCCATTCGCGGCCCCGAGTACCGCGATGTCGAGCAAAAGCATGTGGACAAGGAGCTTGTGGCAAAGCTCGGCTCGCTGGAGGGGCAGATCGCGGAGGTCTCCCGGCAGATAGAGAACGAGACTGCGCGGCAACGGATGGTCGGCGACAGCTCCCGCAACCTGCAGCAGACAATCAACCAGCTTCTTGAGCTTCAGAAACTCGGCATGCAGAAGAGCGTCGGCTTTTCCGAAAGAGAGCAGGCGAACTTTTCAAGCAGCTTGAAGCTTTTTCTCGACAATCAGACGAAATACCAGGAGATCAGCCAGACCCTCTCGGGCATGCTTGAGCGGAAACAGGATCTGATTCGGACGAAGGAGAGAACCGAACATGAAATCGAAAGACAACGGCTGCCGGCCAAGGAAGAATTCAGCAAACTCAACGAGAAGCACCGCCTGAAGCTCGCCTTCTTGCAGCTGGCGATTCTATTGCCCTTGCTTGCTGTCGCGGCGGTTGTTGTCATCCAGAAGCGTTCCAGCATCTATTTTCCGTTGTTCCTCGCTTTTGGCGTCGCAACGCTGATTAAAGTGACGCTCGTGGCGCACGAGTACTTCCCGACCCGCTACTTCAAATACATTTTCATTGGCGGATTGTTGATCGCGGTCGCCCGGATGCTGATTTACTTCATCCGTTTGATCGCGTTCCCCAAAACGCACTGGCTGGTCAAGCAATACCGCGAGGCATACGAGCGATTCCTGTGCCCGGTGTGTGACTACCCCATCAGGATCGGCCCGCGCCGATTTCTGTTCTGGACTCGGCGGACGGTCAACAAGATTGTGGTGCCGAGCGGCCATGAAGCCTTGGAAGAGGGCTACACATGTCCGTCATGTGGCTCCGCCTTGTTTGAGGAGTGCCCGTCCTGCCACAAGATTCGCCATGCATTGCTTCCAAACTGCTCGTCTTGCGGTGCCGAAAAGGAAGTCGAATGATTTCCCTCATGAACCCAACATTCCGTTACACCCGCGAATCCTATCGCAATGCCAGCACTTCCAGCGGATCATGCCAGCAAAAGCAGGGGACAGACCCCTGGCCTAAAAACACGGGCGGGTGCGTGTTTGCGGAATGGTCCTTGGGGCTACAGCGAATGTCCCGGGAATCTTTCGACGTTCGGGCACGCCGGCTCCTCGCCTGAAATGTCGTAGGGCAGGCTTTTGTCCGCAGGGCAGCGAGGCTCGCTTTTCAACTGTCCGGAGGGGTTGCAGATGTCGGCCATCTTGATCTCTTCGTTTCCGTAGAGTTTAAGCCGCTCAATCGCTCCTTGCAGTTTTTTCAAGTTGGAAATGCAAACGCTTTGGATTGTGTCCTTGCGATATTGCATGTAGTAGGGAACAGCCATCGCAACTATGATTCCAATGATTGCGATGACGATAAGCAACTCAATAAGCGTAAATCCGCGTCGGGTCGTCATTGATTTCATGCTGAATTGATTGGCACGCCCCATTTTACGTGAACGGTGTTAAATTGAACGGTGTTAAATAAAACCGAGCATCTTATACCAGAGTTGGTTTTCCTTTTCAAGAATTTTCCATCCGAAAGAAAAGGTGCGCAACCGGATGTCCGGTTGCGCACCTCCAGGTCACGCGATTCCACCAAGCGTCCGATTGCGACGACTCAGCGGTTGCGACTGGAACGACTAGCCACCATCGCCTGCGTCAGGCTCGAGGGTGTGGCCATCAACGCCGGCGGGACAGGTAACCGTGTCCGACGTGTCGACGTCACCCCACTCAATCGAGTCGGAATAGAGCGCAGTTTTGTCGCTCGGGCAGCTCAGCGTGTCGAAATCCTTGACGTAGGTGCCGAGGTAGTCTTCGTCCGTATTCGCCGTGCCCTCTGTCGTGGGCGTCAGCCCCTTCATGCGGACCTGCTCGCAGGCGCCGACGATCTGCTTCAGATTGGCAATGCAGGCGTTCTTCTGCGAATCCTTGCGGTTCTGCAGGAAGTTCGGAATGGCGATGGCCGCCAAGATGGCGATGATCACCACGACGATCATGATTTCGACGAGGGTGAAACCCTGGATGAGTTTGTTCTTTTTCATGGTTTTTCGCTTTCGTTTTCGTTTTTCGGTTGTTTAGGTGGATGCTGACCGGGGCATTCGACACCGTTGCCGACGCTCGATCGACATCCGCCCCTAGCATAAGCAAGGTTCGTGCCAAAAAAGTTGCGGTCGGTGAACGGGGAGGCGAATTGAGAGGGGGGGAGGGGGAAACGTGCGGTCTTGGGAAGCTTTGAATGGGTGTGTGTCAGAAAAGTGACAGACAAATCCGGCATTGCCTATGTCATGCGTGTTGAAAGGGAATTTGGTGCAGTGCTTTCACCGCAATCGAGCCGTGCCCTGCATCGTCGCCGTCCCTTCTTGATTTCAGAAGCGTGTTTTCATTGCCGTGCCCCTCCTTGCACGCCTCTGTGCCTGTTTAGCGAGGAGTGAGAAGTGAGAAGAGCGTAGTTCAGGCCGGGGACACCCCAGACCCCGTTTTTAGACAGGATTGCAGGATTTGCAGGATTAGGATTGGACTCCCCGGAATCTTGTCAATCTTGCAATCTTGTCCAAAACCATTATAAGACAGGATTACAGGATTTACAGGATTGGATTTTTGTGTCTTTCGTGTATTTCGTAGTTAAAAACGTCCACCCACGCCGCGCCACCTACGTTTCTGTGTCCTTCTGTATTTTCTGTGGACAAAACCGCTCGGCGCAGCCGCCACGGCACTAGCCCCTAGCCGCTAGCCCCTGCCGCGAAGCGGCCTGTGTTTTTTGTGGCCATTCGGCGAAGCCGCCATGGCTCTTCCTGCCCTTCTTGCCCTTCTGGTGAATCCCCGCCACCCAGGCACTTTTCGGCGTAGCCTGCGCCAATGGAATGAAACACAGAGACACAGAGACACAGAGGGGGATTGGTTTTGAAGTCGGCATCAAGGATGCCTCCATGTTTCATGGAAACTCAAGGAAGCATGTCACGATTCTGACACACACCTTTTTGAATCTTGAAATTGCATTTTGCCGGCTTTTTCCGTATTCTTCTGGTTTGACTCATCAATCGGGTCTTTTTTCATCAACCTTGTCATTTTCTTGCAGATCCATGAAACGCAAGCGGCACCTCCTTTATTGGCGATCAAGAACCCTCAGATTGTTCGGCAATCTCGTCAAAGGGCTTTCGTACCCCTTCCACGCGATCTTCCCGAAAAGGCGATTCGAGATTCCCGCCGCATCCCCTGCGAAAAAGGACGCGACGATCGACTCGCCGATTCCTCGAATCATCTGGCAAACCAACTTCTCGCCCTGGTGCACGTGGCCGATGTTCGTCAACTACCGCCACAATCGGCGAAAGTCACGCGAGTTCGAACATCGCTACGTCAGCACGGAAGCGCGGGAGGAGTACATGAAGGAAAACGCCCCCCCGGAGGTTTACAAGGCCTTTTCCAGATTGACGGACGGCGCCGCGCAGGCCGATTTGTGGCGTGTCGTCGTCCTGTACAACGAAGGCGGCGTTTACATGGACATCGACGCGGCGCTGGTTCGCCCGCTGGCGCGCCTTCTTGAAGGAAAGAGCCAGATGTTCATCTGGGACGCGCGTCATTTCTCGAACTTCTTCCTGGCCACCGCCCCCAAGAACCCGCTTTACGAAAAAATGTTGGAGACGATCGTCCACAACATCGAAAACCACCCGAAGGAAGGCGGCCCAAGCGTTTTCTACACGACGGGGCCCGGGGCGATCCAGTCGTTGCTGGTCGATGCCGGCGTGACGTTCGTCCCCCGGCAGATGGCCTGCATTCAAGGCGTGTTCACCAACGAGCACTTCCAGTATCTGGACAGACCCAGGACCAAGTGGAAGTACAAGAAGACCTTCATCAGGGAATGAGCGCCAGATCCTGTTTCAATCCGCCGGTTCCGATTGCCCTGAACGAAGGGCGCTTCGAGGGGAACGAGGTTTTCTCCATCGTCATCCCGACGTGGAACAATCTGGCCTTTCTCAAGCTCTGCGTCCGCTCCATCCGGGAGCATTCGGCCTTCCCGCACCAGATCGTCCTCCATGTGAACGACGGCTCGGACGGGACGCTCGACTGGGCGCGGCAGGAGGGGCTCGCGTTCAGCCATTCGCCGGAGAACGTGGGGGTCTGCCTGGCGCTCAATGCCGCCCGCGCCTTGGTGCGAACCGACTACTTCCTGTACATGAACGACGACATGTACGCCTGCCCCGGATGGGACTCGGCGCTTCTGGAGGAGATCGAGAAGGCGGGCACGACGTTTTTCTTCCTGTCCGCCACGATGATCGAGCCGCGGCCGACGTCGAGCCTGCCGGTGATTGGCGACAAGAATTTCGGCACCGCGGTCGACTCGTTCGAGGAGGCGCGTCTGTTGAAGGAATTCGACACGTTTCCCAAGCCGGACTGGAGCGGCGCGACGCGTCCGCCGAACGTCGTCCACTGGGACGTCTGGGACTTGGTCGGCGGCTACAGCGTGGAGTTTTCGCCGGGGCTTTACAGCGACCCCGATTTTTCGATGAAGCTCTGGCAGGCGGGCGTCCGCTATTTCAAGGGCGTGGGACGCAGCCGGGTCTATCATTTCGTCTCGAAGTCGCTTGGGCGGATTTCGCCCAATCCGGGGCGTCGGCAGTTTCTGGCCAAGTGGGGGCTTGCGCCCTCCACCTTCTACCGCTTTTTCCTTCGGAAGGGGCGGCCCTTTGCCGGCCCGCTTGAGCCGCCCGCCCTCGAAGGCAAGCTTCGCCGTCGGCTTTTCAAGGATGCGATCGCCCGTTTTCTAACGAAGTAGACAACCCCGAAAACGGAGTCCACGACATCCATGGAACAGGGCTGGTCAATACCTGCCGTGGCGTTGGATCGCCGCCATGAGCAGCCGCATGCTGGCCAGGCGGGTGCCGTTGTTGATCGAGCCCGCCGTGGCGACGTTCAATCCGCGCGCATCGCCTGCTTGGCCGAAGTCGCGCAGGAATTCCGCCACGAGGTTCGCCCGTTCGTTCCGGCTGTAGGTGAAGGGCGCGATCTGTCCGTGGATCACGGCCTTCGGGCAATGGCGCCGGATCTCTGAAACGCGGAGCGTCGGGCCGAAGTTCACGCTCGTCAAGTCCAGCTCGGAAAGCAGCGGAAGCAAATGCCCCATGGCGGAGTCGCTGTGCTGGTGGCGCGAGTCCGTCGGATCGGGTGCGTAGCGGCCGAAAACGGCGCGGTGAATGGGCATGGCGAAGACCTCGTACATCTCCGGCGAGAACATGCAGCTGTTGTCGTCGGCCCACCACCAGCCCCTGGGCGCCGTCTCCGGCGCATGGCCGGCCTCGTCGTCGAAGAGGCGCGCCCGGGCGAGAATCGCGCGCCCGAGCACATCGCTGAACCTCTTGAACAGATCCAGGTCGTCGTAATAGAGCATGGCCAGGTTCTCGATCCCGAAGATCGAGCAGGCGAACGTGCAGGGGCCGCGCTGCCCGCGGTACAGGGGCACGGACGCGCCGAGCGCCGTCAGACGGGCCTTCTCCTCGTCCCAATTCTCCGGCAGCACGAACGCGCGGAGATTTTCGAGCCGGGCTTCGACGCGGTCGAGCAACGCCCCGAGCTCCTCCGGGGTGCTTGCGGAGGCGTGAAGCCACCAGGATCCGCCCGGGCCGCCCACCCAGACGTTGCGCGCCTCGAAAATGTCGTGAAGCTGTCGGGTCGCGGGCCATGCGCGGGATGGGTCGCGGGGCCTTTCATTCAGGAGGCGGCGACCGACGATTTCCTCGGAAAGGTCGTTGTAGCGCCTGGAGACGTCGAGCGCCCACGCCTCGTCGTTCTGAAAACGCCAATAGTCCTCCTCAAGGCCCAGTTCGGCGAACACGCACTCCCAATTCAGGCTTGCGCCGAAGCTGCACTGCGGGATGTCGCGGCCAAACGGATCGGCGCCGGCGATCGCCTGATCCTGCCAGAACGACGCCAAATCCACGGGCGCCAAGCCGTCGTTGGCCTCCGCGTCCTTCAGCAGGCGATCGACGAGGGTTCTGTCCGAGGGTGAAAGCTCTTCGTAGGCGCTCATGGCTTTTTCCTTTGGTGGCGGTTGCGGCGGAACCGGCGCTCGCGCTTCTCGTCCTCCTCGGGACGCCGGGCCAATTCGCCCAGGCGCCCGGCCAGAGGTTTCAGGATGTCATGATCGCACGCGGGGAGGAAATCGGTTCGCATGGTCTTGCAGAAGCCCGGTGTTTTTGCATTTGAATCAACGTCAAGATAGCCGACCGCGCCCCGAAGGTCAACGGAAACCTTCATCATTTGCTCGCGACACCCCCAGCCGAGGCATTATCATTTGACACGCATTCCCGATTGTGCAATCATCATCTGTGCCGGGGAATGAAATTGAAATTGCGCGGGAACCGCTCTCCGCATCGTATCGCAAACCCCGGAAAGCCGTCGGCATCCTTCTGAATTTCACAGGAAAACATGCAAGACGATCGCCCCGTGCAACGAACGAACCGCAATCCACCCACCCTGCCAGCATCATGAACGTCAGCAACCGAATTTTTCACGAAGACGCGGAGACACGGAGAAGCAGCTTTCGCGATCATTTGCATTCACGGCAGAAAAAACGCGCGCCTGCGCATGGCGGATTGCGTCTCGTTTGCGCATTCGCGCTTGGCGTCTCCCTCCTCCCCGCCGTTGCAGCAAATCCTGCGCCCAACCCGGACGATGGCGAAACCCAAGCCCCGCCCGCGCTGACCGTCCCCCGAACCGAAGCCGCGCCGATCATCGACGGCGACATCTCCGACGCCGTCTGGCGGAAGGCCGCGCTGATCCCGCGCCTCTCCCCCGCGCGGGACGCGACGTCCAAAGCGGACCTCGCCATCCAGCCCACCACCGTTCGCGCGCTCTGGGACGAGCGGAACCTCTACGTGGCCTTCGAATGCACCGACGACGAGGTCTTCAGCACCGGCACGCTGAAACATGACGACGACATCTACACGGAGGACGTCTGCGAAGTTTTTGTCGACGGCAAAGGCGACGGACGGCAGTATGTGGAAATCCAGGTGGGGCCGACGGGCGTGAACCTCGATCTGATGCATCTGCTGACGGCGGAAGCCGAACAGGGGCCCGATCTCCGGCTCTCCAGCCGCGTGATGAAAAAAGACCGCTGGGCGTTCAGGGAATGGGAGATGCCCGGGCTGCAAACCGCCGCGAAGACGACCGCCTTCGGCTGGAGCGCCGAGCTCGCCATCCCCGCGGGGCCCATCATGAAGCGGCGAGGCGCCACGACTTTCATGCCCGCGGAACTCCGCGCCCATTTCATGCGCTACGACTGGATCAAGGAAGAAGGCCGGGACGAACGCCGGCTGATCCAGCAGAACTGGTCCCCCGTGCCGCACGGCAACCCGCACAACTCGCCCGGTCTCATGGGACGGCTCCTGCTGACAAACGACGTGCCCTCAAGTCTGAATTTAGACTGAACTTGAAAACCCAGGAAGCGGAAACGAATCCACAAGGCGTCACCCGAGACGAAACACACCAAACAGAGAGGTCGCAGATGAAACCGTTCACAACCACTGAAAATGCAAAATGCGTTTTGTGCCTTTTCGCGCTGATGGTCGCGTGGTCGATGCCGTCGGCACAGGCCGCCAATCCAGCCGACTGGAAAACGTTCACCTCTTCGACCAAGAGGAACTGGAGCGATGCCGACAGTTGGACGGCGGGAACCGGCGTCCCCACGCCCGGCGACTCGCTCGTGATCAACTTCGACCCCTCGAAGACAGGAACCGCCACCAGCGGCGGGAAAATATCCCAGAGCTTCGACGCCACCAACAATCTGGGAACCCTTCAGCTCAACACGCTGAATCTCTCAGGCGAATCGAGCGGCTCGGCACGGACGATCAGAGTCTATGACGGCGCGCTCCAATTCTGCGGCGAATCCCCGTCCATCAACGACACGACCAGCGGCGCGGACAATTCAATCAAGTACCAACTCCACAGCTCCCTTCTGCTGGATGCCGACCTCAACCTGAATCTCAACGGCACGGGCGAACTGACGCTTCTCGGCATCGCCGACAGCACCTTGTCCGCAAGCTCCGCCGGCCTGAAAACCATCACCGCCACCGGCGCGGGGAAAAGCTACTTGGGGGCGAATTCGTCGGCCGCCATCTCGGACGGCCTGGGGCAAATCGGCCTCGCCCTGGCGGGGACGGGCACCCTGACCATCGGCGGACAAAACACGTTCACCGGCGGCATTTTGATCAAATCCGGCACGCTCCGGCAGAATTCCTCTTCCGCCGGAAGCGCCCATCCGACGCTTGCCTTTGGCGCCGGCTTGATCCGGCTCGGCGACACCGCCGCCGGAAACGCGAACGCCACGCTGCAATTCACAGCAGGCGGCTCGGGTTTCACCTGTCCGCTTCCGATCACGGTGCAGGCAGGCAACAGCGGCGTGAAGACAATCGAGAACGCAGGCGGGAACCTGACCGTCACGCTGGGCGGGCTTCTCGCCCTTGAGGACGACGCCACCATCGCCTATACCGGTTCGACAGGCGGAGGGGTGAAGCTGGGCAACACGTCATCAGCCGAAGCCGTGGCCGGCACGAACGATCTTCATTTCTACAACTCAGGCACGCTGTACCACCAGATCCTCGGCAACAGCCCGAACTTCACCGGCGGCGTCGTCGTTCACACGGGCGCCTTGCGCATCAACAGCGATGCCGCGCTCAACGCCTTCAACACGGTCGCCGTGGCTTCCGGCGCCGCGCTCTACAGCAACAACAGAAACCAAACCATCGCGGGTCTCGACGACGTCGACGGGGCTGGCGGCGAGGTCGCTCAAACCGGCTCCAACGCAAGAACGTTGACGCTGGGCGGCAGCGGCACGTATGCCTTCAGCGGTTCGATCGGCGCCACCACGCCCGCAAATCTGGCGTTGACGGTCGCGCTGACGGGCAACGGCGCGCAGACCCTCGGCGGCGACTGCACCTATGAAGGCGCAACGACCATCGACAGCGGCACGCTTCTGGTCGATGGCAGCCTCGCCGCCGGCAGCGCGGTGACCGTCGGCGCCAACGGCACCCTCGGCGGCACGGGCACGGTCAACGGCGCCACGACCATCTACGGCGCGCTCTCCCCCGCAGGCACGGGCGTCGGCACGCTGACGCTCGCCGGCGATGCGGTTTTCGCCGAAGACGCCGCCTACGACTGGGGCTGTCAAAACAAAACCGGCGATGCCGTGGTCGTCGCGGGCGACCTCCGGCTCCCGGCGGCCGCCACGATCAACGTGGCCGAAGGCGAGGGCAAGGCGCCCGATCCGGGCGTGCTCTTCCAGGCCGGCTCTTTGAGCGGCGCGTCCAGCCTCTCGGGCTGGACGGTCTCACCGGACACCTATTCCGTCGCCATCCAAGGCTCGTCGGTTCTGCTGATCCCGCCGCCCGATCCGCGCACGGTGCTCGTCATACAATAGCCAACCCTTTCATTCCCCGCCCACGATGAACGACTTTTCACCCGACTGCCGGCATTTCGCAGACGTCATGCGGAACACCAAGCCCAAACGCCTGCCGATTTACGAACACATCATCGTCCCGGGCACGATGGAGCGGATCCTCGGCGTTGCGTTCGCCGACATGCGGAAGGGCGACGCCGGCGACATCGACGAATTCTTCCGCCTGTACTGCGGATTCTTCAAGAAGATGACGTACGACGTGGTGTCGTATGAAGTGTGCATCACGCAGGCGATGCCGGACAGCGGGGCGCTCTCGGGAGGAAGGCCCGGCCCCATCCAAAGCCGCGCCGACTTCGAGGCGTACCCCTGGGCCGACATCCCCCGGAGATTCTGGCAAACCGCGACGCCCCGGTTCGACGCCCTTCGGCGACACCTCCCGGCAGGCATGAAGGCCGTGGGCGGCATCGGCAACGGCGCCTTTGAAATCAGCGAAGATCTCGTGGGGCTTGAATACCTGCCGTTCATGCAGGCCGACGACCCCGAGCTCTACGCCGACCTGTTCAAACGCATCGGCGACCTCATGTGCACGATTTGGATCGAGTTCCTGGACCGATACAAAGACGCGTTTGCCGCCTGCCGGTTCGGCGACGACCTTGGATTCAAGTCTTCCCTTCTGACCAACCCGCACACCGTCCGCAACCACATCCTGCCGCAGTACAAGCGCGTCATCGACATCGTGCACAAAGCAGGACGCCCGTTCCTGCTGCATTCCTGCGGCCGCATTTTCGAAGTCATGGACGACATCATCGCGCTGGGCATCGACGCCAAGCATTCGAACGAAGACGCCATCGCGCCGTTCCAAACCTGGATTGACGCCTACGGAACCCGCATCGGCCTGCTCGGCGGATTCGACATGGACTTCCTCTGCAGCAAAAGCGAAGACGACGTTTTCGCCGCCGTGCTCGAACAAGGCCGGGCGTATCGCGCCACCGCCCGGGGCTACGCCCTCGGATCCGGCAACTCGATTCCCGATTACGTCCCGGTTCAAAACTACCTCGCCATGGTGCGGGCGGCCCAGGCCCTCCGCGCAGAGGAAGCAGAGGAATAAGACGGCCGTTCTACCGAAACAGGAAACAAATGCACAACTCCACACACATCATCTCCGCCGTGCTTTCCGCTGCGCTCCTCCTCGCCGGCCCCGTCCGGGCTTCAGACGTCTTGCCCACGCTGGCTTTCGACGACGAACCCGAAGCGCCGTCGACCGCGCCGGAAAGCCCCGCCGAGCCTCCCGCCGAGCAAACGTCCCCCGCAGCGACGCCGCTTGAGGACGCCGAGGGCGACACAACGGAAGTTGCGGACGCAAAAGCGAAGGGCGTTGCCTACCTGACGCAACTGGCCACCAATGACGCCTCGGGGTTTTTCGCGCCGCCGGTCCGCAGCCGCATCGTCGTCGGCTGGGAGGAAAAGACACTCCGTTATTCAAAAAAGGTCGTCGACGTCCCCGTGTACGAGACCGTCGAAGTCTTCCGCGACGTCAAGGTCGGCGATTCGGTCAACGCCGCCAGGATTCGCAAAAAGGTCAAGGTCCAGAAGCGGGTCGGCACCAAAAAGGAAGAACACCATGTGCGGGATCGAAACGGCGACATCGAGAAGACAACCAAGGTGCCGAAGTACGGCGCCGGAGGCCCCGATGAATGGCGGGCGTTCCTCTTCGGGCAAAACGCCATGGCGATCTACGCGTTGATCAAGGCCGGCATGGATCCGGCCGATCCCATCGTCCGCAATCCGGCGGACGAACTGCTCAACCTCTACGAGCAATACGGCCTCCCCGATCTGACCTGGGACCTGGCCTGGTCGATCGCCGCGTTTTCGGAGATCGACCAGCCGATCTACCAGGACATGGCCAGGAACATGGCGGACAAATTGCTCGACGGGCAAATCGCGGACGGCCCGGCGGCCGGGCTTTGGGGACCCGTCTGCGTCAACACAAGCCTGCTGGCGGCCATGCTGAAGAAGCAGAACGACTACAGCAAGTTCTATCTCGCGGCAAAGGCGAAATACGACGAAAAGAAGCGCTCAAGCCACGAGGGCAGAATGCAGGCGGCGCTCGATGCGCTCCGCACGTTCGCCAAACTGTTCAAACGCGTCAGCATGCTGGGATCGGCCGCCTATGAAGACCGAATCGTGCTGACCCTGCGGGACGACGACGGCATCGCGACCCCCATCACGGTGCCCGGGCACCCAAGCTACCTCGTCAACCAGACGGCCGCGGACATGGAAAGCACGGCCATCGCCATGTTCGGGCTTCGCGTCGCAATCGAGAAGAAGCTGCTGCCCCAAAGAACGTGGCGGCCGAACGACGACAAAGGCGCGCCGCTGGCTCCCCCCAAGACCGCCGCAGCCGTGCTCCAGAACGCGATCGCGGCCATTGTCGACCAGCAGCGCCAGGGAGCCTGGAGCGAACTCAACATCCACCAGCCGGTCAAGGATTTCGACGGCATGAAGGACCTCCCGGGAGTCCCGGCGGATCCGGCGTCGTTCAAACCGCTCGCGTCTCCGTTCACAGAGACAAGCACCGCCCAGGGCTACTCCGTCTTCACGTGCTGTGAAAAGGCCTACGGCATGCGCGGCCTCGGCAAATTCGCCCGCAGCATCATCGCGGGCAACGCCGTCGTCAAGTCCGCGCTGGACGCCGGCTTCAAGACGGTGAGGGGCGGACAGGTCGCCCCCTACGACTTCTGCTTCTTTTTAAGCGAAGTCCCCGACCTCGGCAACCCCGAATACGACCTCCGCGCCCGCGAACGCATCACCGAATTCCTGATCGAAGATCAAAACAAGGACGGTTCCTGGGGCGGCAAACCCAACAGGCTGAACTTCCTCCCGTCAAGCCTGCGCGAGCGCATCGCCAGCCTGCCGGCGCGCCATGGCATCCCCGCCGGCGCGCCGCCCTTCAAGCTCGCGGACGCCCATGTCCCTTTTGGGGAGCACGCCGAAAAGAAGCACCTGACGATCCGGCGCTTCCACAGCTTCAACCCGAAAGTCGTCGCCACCGCCTACGCGCTGTTGTCCCTCGTCGAGCCGCCCGCCGCCACCGACGAGTGAAGGACGCTCCAACCCCCTGGAAACCTGAATCATGAGCCCGAAATCCATCTTTCTCGCACCCTGCCTCGCCCTGCTCCCCGGACTGGTCTGCGCGCTCGCGCCCTTTGGCGCCGACCTCAAGGTGCCAGCCCGGCAAATCAGGGCCACCAAGGTGACGCCACCGGAGATCGCCTTCCTCTCCGGCGAAAACGCCGCGCGGTGGAACGCCGAGCTTCCGCTCGCCGGCAACGAAGACAAGGCGTTCGCCATCGTGACCGACGGCGGCGAAAGCGTGCTCGAAATCGCGACCGACTTCTGCGAGCCCGCCCGGACCACGGTCCGCATCCTGCTGCCGGGCGACGGCCCCGCCAACGGCAATGTCTGGGCGAGGAACAACGCGAGCTACGTGTCGTTTCTCTGCAAAAGCTCCCGACCGGCGACGATGACGTTCCACCTGCTCCACCGCGGCAAGACCGCCGGCACGTACAGCGCCGGCTTTGCCGCCGAACCCGGCGCCTGGCGCCGCGTCACGCTCCCGGTCGCCGCATTCAAATTGAGGAATTTCGCGAACACCGCCGGCGTCGGCGTGCGGGTCGCCTCGGCGGAAAAGGGCGCCGTGGTGTCGATCAAGGACATCGGCGTCGACGGCACATTGCTGAACGACCTGTCCTGGGCGTCGCACCAGGTCAAAATCAGCGTCAACGGCGACTGGCGCTTCAACACCGATTCCGGCGAGACGGGGATTCAGGAAAAATGGCATTCCGACGCCTTCGACGATTCAAAGTGGAAGACCCTCAAGTCGGGGCAAAGCTGGCAGCAACAGGGGATCGACCATTATGGATGGGGCTGGTACCGGCAGAAAATCGTCGTCCCCAAGGCATGCGAGGGCATCCCGATGACGCTGGATCTGGCGGAGATCCCCTCCGACGACGACACGTGGTTCAACGGCGTGCGCATCGGCGGCATCAGCAGCGAATACAAGTACAGGAACATGATCCCGCGCACCTACTCGATCCCCCCCTCCCTGATCCGCTACGGCGCCGAAAACACGATCGCCGTCAGAATCTGGGGCGGCGACATCACCTTCATCGGCGCGAAAAGCGGCCTCGCCAAAGGCCTGCTGACGGCGACGTTCGATCCCTACCAGATCGCCATGCGCGATCCGGGCGGGCAAGCCGTTCCGTACCGTCTCTACGACCTCAGCGACGCGCAGCGCGGAAAGCCGTTCGAAATCGTCTTCCCCTTCCCCGCCGACGTGGCGCAGGCTGCGGGCGCGCGGCTCCAGTACCAGTTCAGCGACATTCTCGGCGGCTCGTTTCTCTCGGGCGAATCCCCGCTCCTGCCCGCCGGGGACGGCGTCGTCCAGGCCGTGGCGCCCATCGACGGCAAGACGGCGCAGACGATCTACCTGCGCGGAAGAATCAAAGCCACCCTCACCATCGCGGGCGCCGACGGCAAGCCGATCTACTCGGGCCAACGCGACCTCGATCAGCTCAACTTCGCCAGGCGCGACGACACCGCGCTGCCTCCGCTGCCGACGACGCTCGAGGACACGCCCTACGGCCGGCTGAAGCTGATCGACGAAATCGACTGCTCGACCTCCCTGGCCGACGAAATGCACCCCTACCTGGAAAGCGCGTTCGACCATGCGGCCTCGCACTTCACCCCGGGCGTCCCCGTCAACGTGAAGGTCTCCGAAATCCTCGGCAAAAAGGCGCGCGAAAGCCTCGACATGGGCTGGTTCGCCTACCGGATCGGACGCGGAAGCCTCAAGCCCCATGCGACATACCTGCTCCGCATCGAATACCCCGAGGACAAGCCTCGCTTCGCGCCGATCGAAATCCAGACGGGGCAGAACTACATGGACGTGGGATGGCGGAACGGCACGGGCGCCGACGGCGTCTACGACAACTGGCCGCTGAGCCGGACATGGCAGTGGTACGACGTCATCGTCCCCCTCGACGACCAGACGGTCGGCACCGGCGGCACCGGCAGCGCCTCGGCCAAAAACGGCTTCTGGGTCTACTTCATGAACAAGATCAAGCCGAACATGTACTACGCCCTGTGGGAGGGCGGCCCCGCCGTGGCGCGAATCAAGCTCTACGAAATCGACCCCGAGAAAAACGCGCCGGTCATCCGGAAGCCGAAGGGCCTTCCAAGCCGCGTGCTGTCCTTCGACTGGGAGCGGCAGCCGGACCACGATCCCGCCGACCTCGTGCGCTACGCGAAGCTGATGGGCTACAACGCCATCTCCCCCGTGATTCTCAAGTGGTTCTTCGCCAACTACGGCGAACCGCTCAACGGCTACGAGTCCATGGCCATCGACGCGCGCGACTACTGGGCCCGCAAAGCCTACGACCCCGCCAGCGGCGAAAACGCCCAGTCGCCCTGCCCCGGCGGCAAGTCGCAGCACGTCCGCTACCTCGAGGCGACGAAACGCCACGGCATCGACTACATCCCGCGCATCGAATGGGGCGGCTCGCAGGATCTGCCCGTCGAAGCCCGCGCCATTGAAGTCACCGGCGAATTGGCGAAGCCCAACCGCTTCGCGCCCTGGTGCGCCAACCTGCTGAATCCGCTGACGTGGGACGACCTGAAGACGTTCATGGACCACCTCGTCAAGCCCTACGCCAAGGACAACCCCCAGTTGACGGGCGTGCTCTGGCGCATCCGCTGCGACCGCATGCGCATCAGCTACGGCAAGGCCGACCTCGAATTGTTCGCCAGGGAAACCGGCACGCCCCTCCCCCCCGGAAGAGAGGCGCAGTGGGCCGCATGGGCCGCAGGCGAAGGCAAAGCGCAATACGACGGCTGGTGGCACAAAAAACGGGCGGCCTTCCACGCCAGGCTCTCCGAGCTGCTGAAGAGCTACCGCGCCGACATGACGCTCTACTACTACAACTGGGACGGCGACAAGTTCGGGCTCATCCTCCCGGCCAACACCGCATGGGCCTTCAACAAGCAGCTCGTCAACCCCGGCCCCGGCGGCGCGCGCGCGGTGTACGAAAGGGACGAAGCCGAACGCAAGACGCTCACGGCGGCCGACTACATCGACGTGATGCGCTCAGGCAACTTCGGCACCGTCAACCGCGCCGACTACGGCATCCGCCCCGGCCTCTACAAGGACATCAAGGGCGTCCAGCTCTTCGCCCCGGCAAACTACCTCTGCTACGCGAACGAGCCCGACTACCTGAACTACTTCCAAACCGCCGACGGCCTCGCGGTGGCCAACGCGGTTCCCTACGACGAAATCGGCGCGCGATCCATCAATCCGAAGTACGAAGGCAACATGACCACCCCCGCCGGCCCCGCGTTCAGCATGGCGCTCGAGCTGCTCCCGTATTTCCACGGCGACGCCCGGACGCTGAACTACACGGTCTACACGTATGGACGCGGCTTCGCCGACGCCCATCGCCGGTTCGCGCAGGCGTTTCTCGCGCTGCCCGCGATTCCGGGCGCCGTTGCGGACCAGGGCGACGCCGACCTCAAGGTGCGCCTCTACCCCTCGGCAAACGGAACCTATGTCGGCGTCGCCTACAAAGGACATGCCGGCAGGAAACTCACCGTCAAGCTGCCCGCCAGGACCGGATCGACAATCATGGACTTGGTGACGGGGGAAGCGGTCCCGGCCAAGGCGACCGGCGACACGCTGTCGTTTGACGTGGCCTCCGGCCCGATGGAACTCCACGCGTTTCTCGCGAAACCATGATCTAAAGGCTATGGCACCAGCGTCAGCACGCCGAACGCGGAGGGATTCCACGCAGGGCGCAGGCCGCCGCCCCAGGTCATGACGCCGGTGGCCGACGAATCGTCCTTGTCGATCAGCTGCAGGGAAAGCCCCGCCTTCACGCCGACGGCGGGCTTGAGGCCCCCGGTCTCGGCCCACGGAATGCGGAGCTCGTAGGTGGTGAAGTCGCCGTCGCGCTTGATCGACACTTCGTACGCCGAGGAGTCCCTGGCGAGCTGCCCGGCCTGCAGGCCGCCGCTGTGCGACGCAGGGCGGTACAGCGTGTGGACGCCGGAGCCGCCGCCGGGCGACGCGGAGCCGACATGCCACTGGAACGCCTTGGCGTCCGTGCCGTCGGCGCGATTCTCGGGATGCAGCGCCACGACGAGGCTGTCGCCCTTCGTCGTGTCTTCGCCCGTGGCGCTGGCGACATGCTTGTCGTCGCGCACCCAGGCGGCGAGATACAGCGCGTTGTCGTCCCACGCCGTCTTGGCGATGCCCGAGAGGTTTTCAGGCGTCCATTGGTAGCCGGGCCGCGCCGTGATCTGGTTGTCGCAGAGCAGGGGGATCGGATCGGAAAGATCCCAGTCGTCGAGCGAACCGTCAACGACGATTTTCCTTGTCGTGCGCGATGCTTCGGTGGCGAAGTCGGTGCCGTCGTAGAGCGACACCCGGACGTTGTCGTACATCGCCCAGCCCCTGCCCTTGACGACGGGCGTGAGGCTCATGGACGTGGCGTTGGCCGGGGTGGCGCGGATGTGCGTCAGCAGACGCCAGAATTTCGTGGACTGCCCGGCGTCGAAGACGGCGGGGATGTGGAAGGTCTTGCCGTCGACGGAGAGGTTGCTGCCGGCCTGCATGTCGTCGTTCCAGACCCAGGCCGTGTAAAGATACTTCTGGCCCGGCACCGGAAGCTTGATGCTTTGGCTGGCATGCTGGTAGCCGGCGTTTGCCGATCCGCTGAACCGAATGGCGCGGCCTTGGAACCCGGGCCCCGCGCCGAGCGCGGCAAGGTCCACGCTCTCGACGTTGCCGCTCCAGTCGGCGGGCCGGGAGCCCTTGACGGCTTCCATGCCGCCGTTCTTGAGGAGGTTGCCAAGCGACTCGGGCCGCACCAGCATGAGGCGGAAGGGCTTGACGACGGCGATGTCGCCAGGCGTCTTCCAGCGGAGGACGGCGCTGGCCTTGTCCGCCGCGGCGGCGGCAAGCTGGGCGGCGGACACCGGGATGTCCACCCAGGACGATTCGCGCGCCTTCAGCGAGAAGTCGCGCGCGGGCAGAGTCCCCACCGTGCCGCCCAGGTCGAGGGCGACGGAACCGGCGACCGCCTGGTCGAGGGGATTCCGGATCTTCAGCGGAATGACGGCATCGGAGCCAAGCGTCGCCGTGAGGCTCGGATGCACGTCGCCATCGTCCTGGTTGCCGACGGCGATGCCCGTGAGCGACGCGAGCGTGGCAAGGTCGAAGCCTTCGAGGAACACCGGCATGGAGGCGAGATTGACGGAGACAAATCCGTCCTGGGCGGCCAGCTCCGTCTCGTTGCCCTGGTAGTCGGTCATGAGAATCGACGTCGCGCCTGCGGCGATGCGCAAGGGCGACGAGGCGGACTTGTCGGAGCTGGACGACGCCACGGCGATGCCCTTGCCGTCCCTTTCAAAAATGTGCAGGATCGCATCGGGATGGACGGCGGCGGTGCCGACGGGGCGGGCGAGCCCGATCTTCGCGGACATCACCGCGAGCGTGGCGGCGACGGGACGCGGCGTGGTTCTGTCCAGCAGATAGGTCCAGTTGCCGGCGGACTGCGGAGTCCCGCCGAAGTAGATGACGACTTCCGCGCCCGCGGTGAGCTCGCCGGGCCAGTTGCGCAGCACCCACTTGGACTGCATGACGCTGTTGGTCAGCGCTTCAAGGGCGGGCATGTTCCAGACGGAAAGACCGGCGGCCGATTCATTGTCCCACACGGCGAGGTGCGAGGCGCCGCTGCCCTCCGCATCCCGAAGCGCTTCGCGGATGCCGCCGCGGTTGCTGTAGTGGACGGGAAGCACATCGACGCTCCCGGCGATGCCGGCGGCCAGCAGGTCGGTGCGGAAGTTGCGCGGCCAGAGTCCCCCGGCCATCTGGATCTTGAACGACGGGTCGATCGCCTTCACGGCTTTCGTGCCGATGTCGCAGAACGCGAGGTAGTCTTTCAGCGGATCGGCCGACTTCTTGCCGGGCACGATTTCATTGAGCCATTCGAAGCCCCAGATTCTTCCCGAGAATTTCTTGGCCAGGGTTTCGGCGGACTGCCTCCAGAGGTCCTTCTTGAAAGGGAAGGGCTCGAACCCCGCGCCATGCATGTCGCCAAGCACGACCCATGACGGCGGCTTCACGAGGCATATCCACGAGAGCAGGCCGGCCTCGTTGTTCGCGTCGATGGTCTTTTCGAGGCCGCCAAGATTCCATTGCCCCGGGAGGGGTTCGATCTCGTTCCAGTTCACGAAATGGCGGCAATAGGAAAGCCCCAGCTTCCGGGCGATCGCCGACACGTCGGGGCCGACGAGGTTCGTCGCGCCGAAAGGAGTCCGGCGCTTGCCGAGGATCGCGGGCAAATCCGGGATTCGCGCGATGAAGGCCTCGCGCGTGGCGACGCCGTCGATCGTCGCTTCAACCAGGATCACGCCGCGCGCCTGGATGTCCCCAAGGGAGATGTCGACGGACGTCTTGGGAGCGCCCGAGACCACCTCGCGCGTGAAGGCGCCTGCGGGACGTCCCTCCGAATCGGTCAACGTGAATTGGACGGCGCGCGGGGTTCCGGCCTTGGCGCCCTTGCCCCACACGAGGCGGACGCTCGGCGTCTCATCGTAGGTGAAGAGGCCGCCCGGACGCTCCACCACGACATCGAAGTGGTCGAGCGTGCGACGGATTTCCATTCCGCCGCCGCGCACGCTCCACGGCCAGTTTTTCCCATCGCCTCCGATGAACGTCGCCATCCACGAAATGTCGTTGTACTTGAACGTCCTTCCGAGCTTGTACTTGAAGACTTGGATTCCTTCCCCCGGGGTGACGGCGGCTTTTCGGGTGCCAAGGCCCGGGTAGCCGACGTGGTGGCGGGTTTTGCTGTATTTCCCGTCGGGATTGTCGATCCACGGCCCCAGCGGCATGAGCTGGATTTTCGTGCCGTCCCCCCAGCTGTCCCTGGGATCGAGCGTGTAGTGCACGGCGATTTCGAATTCATCGCCGCTGGCGACGCTGGCGCTGCGCGCTTCAATGCGCAGGGAGCTGTTCTTGAACGTCGCCGTCTCCGGCCTTCTGATGCGCTCGGCCTCGGCCGCGGCGGCGGCTTCGGCCGCGGGATCCATCACGACGCGGATCGAGGCGCCGGTGGCCCGTTTCGTGAGGTTCTTGTAGTCGCCGTCGGGGGAGAGGAACACCAGCGGCGAAATGGTGGACATCTTCTCGTCAAGCTTCGGGGAATGCCGAAACACATGGGTCGCGCCGTCCCTGGCGTTTTTGGACGGCACCCAGCTCAGCATGCCGCCGAAGCCGTCCTTCTTCATCCAATGAAGATGGTTCGCCACCTGGTCGCCTTCTTTCGCCACGCCGGGCTTGAGCGTGATTTTGATCTCGATCGGCTTGCCGGGCGTGGCGGTGTCCGGGGTTTCGATTTTGCACCACTCCGTTTCCTTGACGGCGGCGGACGCGGTGGAGGCGAGGAACAACAGGGCGAGCGGAAGCGCGAATCGGCTTGATGTTTTCATGGCGGCAAATATCGTTTTGAGGGGTTGATCGCTATCAATGCGGATTTGTCTTAACTGTCGCCCAAGATACGCCGACAAGCGGGGGTTGTCAAGAAAGAGTTCGCTCTGGGAGCGCAAGGCTCCGTACTCGCCCCGCATCCTGCGCCCAAAGCAAAGTGGACGCGGCGTCCCCGCCGCGTTTCGCCGCCTGCGCCCATTCGCCCGCGCCTTGGTGCGATGCGCCGGGAGGGGCAAGCGTCTGCTTGACCGCATTCGCCCGCGCCCCGGCGCGGTGCGTCCCAGTCCCCACCCCGCCACCCACCATCCCTATCGTACGGCAGGACCTCCGCGTCCTGCCCCGCCTACCATAATCTTGTCTCAGCCAAATATGCTAAAGTGAGGGCGCTTTCCGGTGAGAACCGAAAAGCGCCCCGGGGGTTCGCGCGAACCCCCCGGGCGGGGCGACGACGACGACCGTAAACCACA
>JBMNOD010000002.1:0-92448 GCA_050942875.1 Kiritimatiellia bacterium | reverse complement strand
CCATGCCACCTGCTGTTTCACATCATACCTCAACGTGCGGCAGTCTTCAAAGCCCCGTATACACGGTTCCTGTCAGATCGCCACCCACATTACCAACACAAAAAGGCGCAAAAATTTTCCGTGTGTTCCGTGGTTAAGGGAATCTGTCCACAGAAAACTCAGAAAGGCACAGACGGCCAAGGCGGCTTCGCCGAATTGAATTTTCTAAAGCCCCGCCGCAAGGACGGCGGAAAGGAACCGCTCCTTGCCGAAGACGTCGCGATGCACCCGGACGTTCTCGAAACCCACGTCGGCGAGATAGCGGCCCAGCGGCCTCGCCTGGTCGTCCTCGGCGCCGATCTCCAGGAAGACGACCCCGCCGGAAGCCAGCAGCATCGTGCTCTCCTCGATGACATGGCGCGTCACCGCCATGCCGTCGGGCCCGCCATCGAGCGCGGCCATCGGCTCGAAGCGGCGCACGTTGTCCGCCAGCCGGGCGCAGGCTTCCGTCGGGATGTAAGGCGGATTGGAGATCACGGCGTCGATCGAGCCGGGGTCCAGCACGTCGGCGAGATCGACGGTGTCGGGGTTGAGGAACGCGACCCGGTCCGCGAGCCCGAGCGCCGCGGCGTTCTCCTGCGCAAGCGCGAGCGCGTCGTCGCTCGTGTCCAAGCCGATGAGCTTGGCGGACGGCATTTCCGAAGCGATGCTCAAGGCGATGCAGCCCGAACCCGTGCCGTAGTCGATGATCCGCGGCTCCCGCACCGCCCGCAGCGGCGCGCAATCGAGGAGCAGCTGCACGAGCCCCTCCGTCTCCGGACGCGGCACCAGCGCGCGCCGATCCGTCTTCAGCACCAGGCTGCGGAACCCCCACTGGCCCAGCACATGCTGCAACGGCTCGCCCGAGCCGACGCGCGTCACGCCGCGCCGCATCGCATCGACCAGCGCGGGAGGCATGGCGAAGCCGCGCCGGGCATGCAGGTCGAGCCGCGGACACTTCAGCAGCCGCGCGGCCAGATGCTCGGCGGCCAGCCGAGGCGACTCCACGCCGCGCCGGCCGAGAAAGTCGGCCGAGGCGTCGACAATCCACCCCACCGTCCTGGCGGCGGCGGGAGGCGGCGGCTTCTTGTCCATGTCGGGCGTCAATGGGGATCTCGCCGGCGGCCGGAACTAGAACGGAAGGTTGTCGTCGTCTTCCTCGACGTCCTTCGGCATCGGCGGCGGATCGGAGGGGGATGCCGAAGCCGGCGACGGGAACGACGGCGAATCCGGCGCCACCGTGTCGGCGTCGAGCAGCTTCTCGATCTTCCAGCCCTTGAGGCTGTTGTAGTAGCGGCCGTTGTACTCGCGCCCGCCGATGTCGAAATAGACCTTCACGCGATCCGCCTCGTTCAGAGACGTCAGCATGTCGGCCTTCTCCTTGAGAAACTCGAACATGATGTCTTGCGGGTATCGTTCACCTTCGGAAGTGACCACGAGCTCGCGCTTGCTGAAACCGCTGGGGAAAGTCTGCACGTCGCCGATCTTCTTGATCGTGCCGACAAATTCATATCCTGGCATAACTGTCGTCTCCTTGAAAATACGCTGTCATTGTACCCAATTCCCCCGCTCCGGGGCAAGGCCGAATTTCCCCACCCCCCATTTTTGGGGACAGACCCCAAAAAAAGGCTCTTGTGCCCACCCAACTCACTTTCCACTTGAACGCCATCCGCCCCGGTCGTATACTCATCCCACCACAGGAAGAAACGCCATGGAACATGCTGAAAGCCGAGTTGTCCTCGACATCGATCTCGACATCCTCGCAGAAAACTACCGCAAAATCGCCGCCTCGGTCGCCCCCCTCCAGACGATCGCCGTGCTCAAAGCCGATGCCTACGGCCTCGGCATGCGCCCGATCGCCCAGACGCTCGCCAAGGCCGGCGCCGCCGCCATCGCCACCGCCGAGCTCGCCGAAGCGCTCGCCGCCGTCGACCTCGGGCTGCCCGTGCTCATCCTCGGCACCGTGCTGCCGGACGAACTCGATCCCGCCCTCCGGGCCGGCGTCCGCGTCCCCATCGCGGGCCTCGACGAAGCGCGCGCCATCGGCAAGGCCGCCGAACGGCTCGGCGTCGTCGCCCGCGGCCACCTCGCGCTCGACACCGGCATGGGCCGCGTCGGCATCCGCCTCAAGGACGCCGCCGACGTCATCCCGCAAATCGCCGCCGTCCCCAACCTCGTCCTCGAAGGCCTCTACTCCCACTTCCCTGCGGCCTACCTCGAACACGACCCCGGAACGCCACGCCAGGTCGAGGCCTTCCTCGCCCTCGCCGCCCGGCTCCGCGCCCAGGGCATCGCCCTCCCCTGGCTCCACATCGCCAACAGCGACGCCATCAACAACTTCCCGGAAACCGCCTGCCACGCGCCCTTCACGCACGTGCGCACGGGCATCAACCTCTACGGCTCCTTCGACACCATCGGCAACCGCCGTCTCCACCTCAGACCCGTGCTGACGATGCGCGCCCGCCTCGCCCAAGTGCGCACACTCTCCGCCGGCAGCACGATCGGCTACGGACGCACCTTCACCTGCCCCGGCGACATGCGCATCGGCACCGTCGCCGCCGGCTACGCCGACGGCCTCCCGCTCGCGCTCTCCAACCGCGGCAGCCTGCTCATCCGCAACCGCGCATGCCCCGTCGTCGGGCGCATCTCGATGGACTACACCACCGTGGCGCTCGACCAGGTGGCCGACGCACAAATCGGCGACGAAGTCGTCTGCGTCGGCGGCGAAGCCCCCGGCGCCATGTCCGTCGAAGCCTGGGCCATGCTCAAAGGCACCCATCCCTACGAAGTCATCTGCTCCTTCGGCAGCCGCGTCAAACGGCGGTACATTAGCAAGGATGGAGGGTGAGGGATGAAGACAAGCTTACAGCATTAAACACCCCGCCCTGGGAAGCAGGGAAAGCCCACCGTGCCCTGAAGGGCCGCCTCAAATGTTTTCGGGGATCAGACGGATTAGAGCGGTTTAAGAAAACCTGTAGTCATCCGGGGCCCTTTATGTTATATTCGGAGCATGAAAAAGACATTGTCGCTTGATCTCCGACAACGGATTCTCGACTGCCACGACGAGGGGACGATGACCCGGCAGGAGGTTGCCGATCGGTTTTGCGTTTCGCTGGGCATGGTCAAGAAGCTCATCCAGCAACGCAAGGCCATCGGCGAGATCGGCGACCTCTACCATCGCGTGGGCAGGAAGCCGACGATTTCACCGGCCATGAAAACGCGCATGGCCGAGGCCGTCGGGAAACGCCCGGACATCACCCTCGCCGAGCTTCGCGAGGAGCTCGGGCTGGACTGTTCGGTCGTGACGGTGCACAACGCGCTCGCCTCGATGGGTCCGACATATAAAAAAAGACCCTCAAGGCGAGCGAGCAGGATCGTGGAGACGTCAAGAAAGCTGAACGCGGCGATCCGGAAGGCTTTCGGATCGGTGACGCCCCAAGATGCAGAATCCTGGTTCGCATCGTTCGGCTATACTATTTCTTAAGCCGCTCCAGACGCTTTTTCAGGCGTTTGGCTGCGGAGTAGCAGACGCGGCTGCCGACTGCAAGCACAAAATAGGGGACAAACCCCTAGAGCGGTTTAAGAAAATCCGTATCCACATTCTATCCTCCAGCTCCAAACGCCGAATCCTGGTTCGCATCGTGCGGCTATACTGTTTCTCAAGTCGCTCTAAAAGGGGAAGAGGAGGCGGAACTACGAGGGCGTGGCTGAGAGGACGGCGTCCGTGGCGGAATGGACGCGGATGGCGAGGAGGCGGCCGATGTGGGAGGGGGCGAGGCCGTCGATGCGGGCTTCGACGTATTCGCTGGTCCAGCCGCGGCCGACGCCGTCGTCGTCGACGCGCTCGACAAGCACTTCCGCTTCGGCGCCGACAAAGGTCTCGGCAAAAAGGCGGCGTTTCTCGGCGCCGATCGCAAGGAGGCGCCGGGCGCGTTCGCGGCGGACAGGCACGGGCACCGCGCCATCCATCGTCGCGGCCGGAGTCCCGGGGCGTTCGCTGTAGGGGAACACATGCAAGTTGCTGAAGGGAAGGCACGCGACCATCCGAACGCTCGCCTCGAACGCCGCATCGTCCTCGCCGGGGAAGCCGGCGATCAAGTCCGCCCCAAGCCCGAGGCGCGGGACGCGCACCAGAGCGTATTCAACGGCCGCCGCGTACTGCTCCGGCGTGTAGCGGCGGCGCATGCGCTTGAGCACGCCCGCATCGCCGCTTTGGAGCGGGTAGTGGAGCGTGCGGCAGAGTCGGGACTCCGCCACGGCCATGAGGTCCACAATCGCCCGTTCGGCCGTGCCGGGCTCGATCGAGCTGAGGCGAATCCGGGCGACGCCATCGACGCGGGAGGCCTCGCGCACGAGGTCGGCCAGGCGCGCCTCGCCGTCGCTCCAACAGGCGACGTTGACGCCGGTGAGCACGATTTCACGGAAGCCTTGCGCGGCAAGGCCGACGATTTCCGCCAAAATGGGGGCCAGCGGACGGCTGCGCGGGCCGCCGCGGGCGTCGGGAACGATGCAGTAGGCGCAGCGGAAGTCGCAGCCGTCCTGCACCTTGACCGACGCACGGGTCGAGGCGAAGCGCGGCAGGTGCGGGCAAAGGCCGTCGCCCGCCAGCGCCGACGCCACAAGACGCGCGACCGTCGCGGCGGCGCCCTCCTCGCCAACGTACACCCGGCCGGTCTTCTTCTCGACGACGGCGTCCACGCCGCCGTCGAGAATCCGCTCGGGCGGGACGACGCTCGTGGCGCAACCGGTCATCACGACGCCGCCCGCCCCGGCGCGACGCGCCGTGCGCGTCTGCCGCATCGATTCGCGCTGGGCGGCCGCCGTCACGACGCAGGTGTGGAGGACGAGCACGTCGCAAACGCCGCCATCGGGCACGACCTCGTGCCCTTCGCATTCCAACGCGCCGGCAATCGTCGCCGCTTCGGCCTGGTTGACGCGGCACCCCAGGGTCTTGATCGCTATTTTCATGGCTTCACCACTCCGTCCACCGATGGATGCGCCCCGTGCCGCGTTCGTAGATGCACTGCACCGTGCGCCGCACGCCCGCGCGTTCGGCGGTCGCCGTGATGCGGTAAAGGTCGCTCTCGACGCCGAGGCGCGGCAGGATGGCCTGGAGCGCGGCGACTTCCTTCGCGGAGAGGGCGTCGCCTGCGCCCCTGAGCAGCTTGTGCGCCTCGGCCATGGTGAGCGAGGCGAACCATTCGCCGCGGCGGCGCGAGCGCAAGACGCGGTTGAAGAGCGTCTCGGCCGTGCCGATTTCGGCGCCGGCGCCGAGCGCAAGCGCGACAAACACGTCGTGCGAGACGGTGTTGATGTTGATGCGTCCATCGCCAAGGACCGTCAGCGACGGCAGCGTGGCGGCCAGCGCGGCGGAGTCCATGCCGGGGGCGAGCAGAAGCTCCTCTTCGGCATGCAGGACGGCGTTGGTGCGCTGCGCCTGGGTCTGCTGCCACCAGGCGGCGAGGCGACGCGCGTGACCCATGGCGTCCTCTTCATCCACGCCGGACGCCTTGGCAATCAAAAAGCCGAGGGCGCGATCGGCGCCTGGGGGGAAGAGCAGGCGCGCGCGTTCGTCGGCGACGGTCGCGACGGCCGCGCCGTGCCGGAAGCCCTGCGCCCAGGGTTCGAGGAGGTGGTCGGCGCCGTTGGTGTCGGCATCGATGGCCCAGGCGGCCATCGCGGCGGCGGAAAACGCCTCGGCGCGAAGCTGGGCTCGCGCGACGGCATCGGAGGCGAGGCGGGAGCGCGAGAGCGCGACGGATCCCGCGAAGAGCGCGACGCCCATGACGAGCGCCACGGCGATCAGCATGAAGGCGAGAACCGCGCCGGAACGGGAAGCGGCGGATGCGTTCATGGGCGCTCCTCCAGCCTGGGCAGGGCGAAGTTCGCCTGCATGACGGCGGATTCGACGACGAGATCGTCGAGGGTGGCGCGCACGAGGCCGGGCATCGTCTCGGCCGTCCAGACGTCCGCCCACTCCAGCGTTTCCTGGGCGGACGCGGGTTCGCGCGCGCCGGCGTAGGCGAGCCGGAAGACGGCGGCGGGGACGAACCGCTCGATCGACATCGGCACGGTGGAGCCGGGCCGTGTCAGGGTGCGAACCACGACACCCGAGGCGTCGCGCTCCCAGCGGACGAGGGCGACGACGGCGTCGCCCTCGGCGCGGGAAGGCGACACGAGGCGGGCGAAGCTCATGGCGTCGCCTTCGCCGGCGAAAGGCGTGCCGCCGAGCGGCATGGCGGACGCGACGTCCTGCTGCAGCGCGGCGACCATGAGGACGCGGCGCGTCCCTTCGTCGCCCGTCGTGGAGACGGAGGCGAAGCTGCGGAAGGCGGCGGCGATGGCGACGGCGGCGCCGACCATCGCCAGCCCGGCGATCGTCGAGGCGAGGAGCAGCTCGACGAGGGTGAACGCCTGGCGACGGGCGCGCTTCATGGCGTGGCTCCCGGAGGCTGCGCTGCGGGCGAGGCGGCGGGCACCTCGTCGAGCTTGACGGGCGGGAACGTGGCGATGGCGAGCGCGAGCGGGGCGTCGTCCGGGCCCGGCGACGCCGTGGCCTCGACGCGCCACGGGGCGTCGGGCGTTTCGGGCGGAATTGTGCGGAGGGTCGCGTGGATTTGGATTGTGTTCGTTTTCGATACACGCGGCGGGGGCGCCGCGTCCACCCCCGATGCACGCGGCGGGGGCGCCGCGTCCACCCCCGATGCACGCGGCGGGGGCGCCGCGTCCACCCTGCCACGCGGCGGGGGCGCCGCGTCCACCCTGCCACGCGGCGGGGGCGCCGCGTCCACTTTTGCCGCACGGTATTCCGGCTCCTCGACGCCGGCGCGCACGTTGGCGGCGGCGGACCCGGCGAGGGCGTCGGCGACGGCGCAGGCAAGCCCGCGCCGCTGGATGCGCGCCGACTCGCGGAGGGCGGCGGAGCAGAGCGCGAGCGCGGGGACGAGGACCATCGCGCCGACCGCGAGGGCGATCAGGCCTTCGACGAGGGTGAAGCCGTCGTGCCGCATGACGCCCGTCCGCCTCATTTCAGCGACGGTTCGACGTGGATGATCAGGTGCGCCCATTCGCCGAAGCGCTTTTGGAAGCGCTCTTCGATGCGTTCGGTCAGCGCATGGGATTCGGCGACGGACATGTCGCCGTCGAGGCGCACGTGGACTTCGGCGACGATGCCGACGCCGACGCGGCGGGTGCGCAGGTTGTGGGGATCCGAGACGGCGGGTTCGGCGGTGATGATCGCGAGGATCTCTTCCTCGATTTGGGGAGGAAGAGATTTTTCGAGCAGTTCGTCAATGCCCGGCTTGACGAGGTCGTAGGCGACCTTGACGATCATGACGCTCACGACGACGGCCGCGATCGGATCGAGCACGACCCAGCGGCTGCCGAGGAGGATGGCGCCGCCGACGCCGAGGGCGGTCGCGAGCGAGGAGAAGGCGTCGGAACGGTGCTCCCAGGCGTTGGCGATGACGGCCGGGCTCTGGTGGCGTTCGCCGACGCGGCGGGTGACGCGGTAGAGGCATTCCTTGACCCCGATGGAGACGACGGCGGCCACGAAGGCGACGAGCCCCGGGGACCGAACCTCCTCCCCCCCGGCGATGGCGCGAATCTTCGCGACGCCGGAGAGGAAGATGCCGACGCCCACGGCGAAGAGCGTCAGGCCGATGACGACGGAGCTGAGCGTCTCGAACTTGCCGTGGCCGAAGTCGTGGCACTCGTCCGAGGGCTTGGACGCGACCTTGATGAAGACGACGACCGCGAGGTCGGTGGCGAAGTCGGAAAGCGAATGCACGGCATCCGCGACCAGGGCGGCGCTGTGGCCGAAGACGCCGGCGAGGAATTTCGCGGCCATGAGCGCGGCGTTGATCCAGGCGCCGAAATACGTCACCCGGCAGATCGCGCGTTCACGTGAGATGTTCGCTTCCGACATCCGGCCTCCCCTCGCCTCCGCGAGCCAACATGCAGCCGGGCGGCTACTTCCTGGCCTTGGCCTGCTGCTTGAGCTCCTTGACGAGCTCGTCGCCGACCTCGGTCGTGGAGAAGCCCATGCGGCCGGCGGCCTGGCTCTTCATGCGCGGCGTGAAGGCGGCGACGGCGGCTTCGATCGCGGCGGCGGCGGCGGTCTCGCCGAGGGTGTCGAGCATCATGGCGCCGGCGCAGATGGCGGCCATCGGGTTGATGACGTTCTGGCCCGTGTACTTGGGGGCGGAGCCGCCGATGGGCTCGAACATGCTCAGGCCCTTCGGGTTGATGTTGCCGCCCGCGGCGATGCCCATCCCGCCCTGCGTCATGGCGCCGAGGTCGGTGATGATGTCGCCGAAGAGGTTTTCGGTGACGATGACGTCGAACCACTCCGGATTCTTGACCATCCACATCGTGGTGGCGTCGACGTGGCAGTAGTCCGTCTTGACGTCGGGGTACTCGGCGGCGATTTCGTGGAACGCGCGCTCCCAGAGGCCGAAGACGTAGGTCAGGACGTTCGTCTTGCCGCAGAGGGTGAGCTGGCCGATCTTGCCGGCTTCGATGTCGGCGGGCTTGAGGCCGCGCCAGGGGTTCTTCTTCGAGTGGCGGCGGCGGACGAGGTCGAAGGCGTAGCGGAGGCAGCGCTCGACCTGGAAGCGCGTGTAGATCATCTCCTGCGTGGCGACTTCGTTCGGCGTCCCGGCCATGACGTTGCCGCCGCAGCCGGTGTAGGCGCCGCCGGAGTTTTCGCGGACGACGACGTAGTCGATGTCCTCGGGCGTCTTGTCGCGGAGGGGCGTCTCGACGCCGGGGTAGAGCTTGACGGGGCGGAGGTTGATGTACTGGTCCAGGGCAAAGCGCAGCTTGAGCAGGAGCCCCTTTTCGAGGATGCCGGGCTTGACGTCGGGGTGGCCGATGGCGCCGAGGAAAATGGCGTCATGCTTTTTCAGGGCGTCGACTTCGGCGTCGTCGATGATCTTGCCGGTCTTGAGGTAGCGCTCGCCGCCAAAATCGTAGTCCTTGAACTTGAGGCCGAATCCGTGGTGCTTGGCGGCCGTCTTGAGAACCTTGATGCCTTCGCGAACGACTTCGGGGCCTGTTCCGTCGCCACCGATGACGCCGATGTTGTACTGCTTCATGCTGGTTTTGCTTTCCTTAATGTTGGGGTTCAGAAGAAGATGGCGAGGCCGACCTTGAACTGGAAGTCGTTGTTTGTCAGCAGTTCGTCGCCGTCGTCGGTATAGACGTCGTCGGTGGCGACATGGGCGTCGAGGGCGGTTTCGACGGCGATGGTCTCCGTCAGGAAGAAGTCGAGGCCGACGCGTGCTCCGAGGACGAGTGCGAAGGCGTCGTCGATCGAGGTCGAGCAATGCAAGAGGCCGAGGTCGGCGCCGATGAAGGGCGAAAAGGGGGTGGAAAAATTGTCGAAAACATGGTATTTGACGGAGGCGCCGCCTTCGAGGGTGGTGATCAGGTCGTTGTCCCAGGCGCCAATGTAGCCGCCGACGAGCAGGCCGGTACGGATGTAGTTGCCTGCATGGAGGTCGGCGTTGATGTCTGTGCCAACGTAGGTGGCCGTGTCGATCATCAAGCTGCCGGACAGGCTCCACGTGCCTTCGTCGGTGCGGGCGGCGACTGCGGCGGATGCGAGCAGACAGAAGGAAAGAATCAGGGGGAGTTTCACGGATTTCATGTCGCAGTTCCTCAGGGGAGTGAAAGGTTTATGAACAAAAACCTGCGGGGCGCATGTCGCCTCGCAAGGGGTGCTACTCCATCATATTCCGCCGGATTTGTCAAGCAAAACGCGTCAAAACAGCAGCTTCAGGCTGGCCAGGCCGGCGAGGATGATGACGAGCCATTCAAACGTCTTCTGGTTGACGCGGCGGGCGACGACGATGCCGGCGGCCACGCCGGCGATGAGGGCGGGGATCATGCGGAGGTTGACGCCGAGGCTGTCGACGGTGATCATCTTCTGCTGGACCATGAACGGCACCTTGATCCAGTTGACGATGAAAAAGAACCACGCGCTCGTGCCCAGGAATGTCGCCTTGTTGAGCCGCAAGCTCAGGAGATAGGCTCCGATCACGGGTCCCGCGGCGTTGGCAAGCATCGTCGTCACGCCGCCCAGCGAGCCCATGAAGGCGGCGTAGAGGTGGCGCATGACGGGGTTGCCGGCCGTCTTTTCGGCAGGCTCGGCCTGCCCGGAGCGCGTGCGGATTTTCCGCACGATTTGGAGCGCGAGCACGAAGAGCACGACGACGCCGACGATGGGGCGCATCTGGTCGCCTTTGATTCGGTCGAGCATTCGCCATCCGATGACAACGCCCACCACCGCCCACGGCAACGCGCGAAGCAGATCGCGGACGCTCACCGACCGGCGCCAGTAGAAGAGGGCGAAGAGGTCGCCCACCACGAGCATCGGCAGCACGAGGCCGGTCGAGGTCTTGTCGGGGATGACCATCGCCACGAGCGGGATGGCCATGACGGTCAGCCCGGGCACGCCGCCTTTGGACATGCCCTGGATGAAGGCGGCGACCATGAGAAGGACCCAGTGCATGGGTGTGATTTGTGCAACGTCAAACATGGAACGGAACTCCTGAGTATGGTGGGGCGGACTTCATGCTAGAACAGCGGCTTGAAGTACGTCCGCACGACAATGCTGCCTTTGCTGAAAATGATTGAATCCATTTGATGCGACGTCGGAACCGCATAGGTTCCCGGCTGCTCGAACGTCGCATCGCTTCCTCCGCCTTTCACGATCTTTCCCACGATCAGGGTGCCGCCGTTGAGGTCCAGCCCCCCGGAGGTGAACGAAAGTTCGCGGAAGGCCGTCGAAGCGGTGAGCGTCACAAAGCCGTTTTCCTGAATGGCGAGCTGCGCGTCGCGGCCTTCATCGGGCACGGCATGCAGATCGGGCGGGATGCGCGTCGAGGCCCGCGTCGGCCGATGCCAGTCCTTCACGATCACCTGCCCGCCGCCTTTGGAGTCGCGTCCGGTCTCTTCCAGGTAGATTGTGCCTGCTGCCGCGCGGATGTGGCGGTCTCGGTTGCCAACATCCGGTGTTTCGCTCTCGCCGCAGCCGCCGTTGGCGGAGATGCGCCTGGTGTTCATTTTGATCGACTTTTCGGCCACGAGGGCGATGCGTCCGCCGCCGCCGCCGCCTGCGCCGTCGTGGTGCCCGCGCCCGCCATCGGCCGCGATGCTGCCGGCGCCCTGGATCGAGCCGCCTGCGCGGAGGTTCACGCTTCCGCCTGCGGCGCCGCCGACATTGGCGCCATCGACGTCGTTGCTGTCGGCATCGGCTGCGATGCGTCCTTCGACCACCAGGTCGCCGCCGACTTCGATCATCACGACACCGCCGCCGCGGACGGGACTCGTCGATCCCTCCCGCGCGGTGCCGCCTGAACCCGAGGTTGTCGGGTTGACGATCGAGCCGTACGTGAGCGCCGGCCGACCGGCGGGCGACAGCGCCTGCGGGGCGCCTTGCCCGCCGTGGCTGGCGCCGCTGCCCGGCGTCACGCCGGGCGACGGCCCCTTGCCGGTGCCGTAGCCCTTGCCGGACACGGAGACGCAGGCGTCCGCGCCGACCGTGAAATTCCCGCCCACGCGCAACGACAGCCACCACGTCTCGGCATCGTCGTTCGGCGGATGCGTCAGGGCGCCGCCGAGCACCTGCATGTCGCCGAGCACCTCCAAGGTCTTGAAACCCCCGGCCTGCGGGGTGGTGTTGATTGTGACGACGCCGACATAGCCTTTTCCCTGCACCCATCCTGCAACGATCGGGGACGCCTTCGCATCCCAGATCATTGCCCGGGAAAACCCTTGCGCCAACCGCACGACTTCATTGGAGCGCGGTGCATGGCGCAACGACCAGTTCGCGGGATTGCTCGCCAAGGCATCCACGCCGGACGCCCGCGTCCAGGTGTTTGTCATGACGACCTCCTCGGCCGCTGCCGAACTGGCCAGCACAGCGCCGAGCAAAATCATGGCTGTTTGTTTCATCGTCCGCCTTCCAGCTTCCTTTTCATGGCGCTATTCTAGCAGAACGTGCATGAATTGAGAATTGAGAATTGAGAATTGAGAAGCGGTTGGCTTCGATTAGGGCGCTCCAAGGGTTTCCTATAAGTGTTGTCATGAATTGGCGCTACTGATTTCCTCCACTCCATAGAGTTGAAAAAGCTCTTCAGTTGCGAGGCCAAAATTTTTGAGGATGTCACGCCGTTCTGCAATTCTTTTTAGTATCACCCGAGCGCAGGATTCTTCCGCATGGTGGATTGCACGATGGCAGTGGGGGCATAGGCAACAAAGATTGGAAAGCGCATCCAACGTTTTTTTAAAATGCGGCTGAAATCTAATCGGAATGACATGGTGCGGCTCGACAAATGGCTTCAGAGTTGAACGCGCCATGAAAAGCTTGTGGTCATTGTCGTATTCACAACAATATTCGCTTTCCTTCATTCGCTTGAGGGCAAGTTTTCGCTTGCGAGTCCATACCTGGACGCTGGCCACGGCAGGCGTCGGCGGCGGCTCCATGACAATGGTGCCATCAGAAGCCATGGAGAAGTCGCCTTCTCGTGAAACCGAGCTTTGCCTCCGCCATTCTGGTTCGGTCATTGATCCGATCCAGATGTCGTTTCCCTCGTCAACATACAGGAACCATACCATGCCGGCTCTAGGTTTGAAGCCGGCGCTTTTGGATATGTACAACCGCAACTCGCTTTTCTTGGGTTTTGGAAAAACAAGGTTCAGCGAAACGGTTTTTCCACTGGGATAAAGCTTGAATGCCTTGCTCGCCTTGGTCGGGTCGGATTTTACATTCCCAACAGCGATGCTGTCGTTTTTTGAAGTGGAATATTCTTCAAGAATCGAGGCTTCTTCACCTGTAGCCGTGATTTGGGAATCATGCTCCTCCCTCTCCGTGACAAGCGAGTACGCTCCCTTTGATGTGTTGAATTTCTCTGCTTGAACGTGCCCGAACTTCATGGCTTACCCCTCCTCTGACAACGATTGTCTTTTGATTTCCAAAGCAATTTTGCTCAAAACTGGAACAACCACAGAGTTGCCCATTTGCTTGTAAAGAACAGTCCTGGAGCTTGCCAAAATGAAGTCCCCGGGGAATCCTTGAAGCCTTGCGCATTCCCTCGGAGTCAGCATGCGGGGGTTTTTGCCTTCTTGTGGTACAAGACACTCTTTGCCGTCTTTATAGTATCGAGCCACCAACGTTCGCGACGGCTTGGATAAATCCGCCGTGAAAGCGGTAAAGCCCGTTCCACGATCCAAGTTCCGCGCCGTACGCCGCATGTGTCCAGCCCACAGACCGTCGGAAATGGTATAGGAATCATCGGGATTTTTTTCGAGGATCGATGACAACGGCAACGCCGGGCCTTCGAAAGAGGGGAAAGCGAAGCTCCCGCCATCCTTGATGCAAACCATGTAGCATCGAACGCGTTTCTGTGGAACAACCGAGCTTGAATCGATTATTTCGTAGTGAAATGAGTAGCCTTCTTTTTCGATTGATTCTTGTATGATTCTAAACGTGTTCCCCTTGTCATGGTTCACAATGTTTTTTACGTTTTCCAAAAAGAGGACTTTGGGTTTTCTGCTTCGGACAATTTGCATGATGTCGAAAAACAAAGTGCCTTGCGTCTTGTCTTTGAAGCCATGATCCTTATTCATCGCCGTCCGAGCCGAAACGCCTGCCAGAGAAAAGGGTTGGCATGGGAACCCCGCACAAAGCACGTCGAAAGTCGTTGGGATGAATCTTTTCGTCTCTTCCAAGGTGATGTCCCCGAAGGGAATTTCGCCGTAATTGTCAAAATATGTTTTTCGCGCCGCCTTGTCCCATTCCGAAGAGAACACACACTTCCCCCCGCAACTTTGCATGGCTATGCGGAAACCACCAATGCCGGCAAAAAGATCGATGAAGGTAAACCCTGGTTTTCTGGGCGGAGGAAATGGGACGCCGAGAACATCGTCAAACAGCATCTGCCTGCCAGCAACATCATGGACCTGGGCTGAATCTTTTTTAAAGAGGTCGTATATGGCTTCTGGAAGCAGGGACTTCGCTTTCGGGGCATACGTTTCAGCGGCTTTTGTCCCTCTGTTGTGAATCCAGTGGGATAAAGCCGCCTTGTCAACATCTGTTGTGGCAAAGTCATCAAGGCGTTTGCCTGCCACTTTGTCATGTCGGAACGTCAATTCTTCATAATCCTTAGCATTGGCATTTGTCGGTGGAACCTAGCCGGGGAAGACGATTTTGGCGAGTTCGGCGTAATTTTCGGCGATGAAGGTGGGGGCGGGGGCGCCGGGGACGATGTCTTCGCGGGAGCTGACGCCGGTGAGGAGCAGCACGCTGTCCATGCCGGCGTTGACGGCGGCGCCGATGTCGGTGGCGAGGTTGTCGCCGACGACAAGGGTTTCCTCTTTCTTCGCATTGCCGATGGCGAGCGCCATGTCGTAGAGCAGCGGTTCGGGCTTGCCGATGACGACGGGATCCTTGCCGGAGCCGGTGCGCACGGCGGCGACGATGGAGCCGGAGCCGGGGACGATGCCGTCCTCGATCTTGAGGCAGGCGTCGGGGTTGGTGGCGACGAACTTCGCGCCGCCGTGGATGAACCGGCAGGCGGCCTTGAGCTTGGCGTAGGAGAACTGGCGGTCGAGGCTGACGACGACGGCGTCGGGGTTGTCGTCGGTGATGGCGATGCCTTGTTCGAGCAGGGCGGCTTCGAGGCCGTGTTCGCCGATGACGTAGGCGGATCCCGAGCCGAGGTAGCGGGCGGTGGCGATGGCGGTCGAGACGACGCTTTCGACGGTGCAGGGGATGCCGTAGGAGCGGAGCTGCTCGACGACGAGTTCGCGCGTGCGGTTGGCTCGGTTCGTGACGTAGAGGCACTGGATGCCGCCGGCTTCGCAGCGGCGGATGAAATCGCCGGCGCCGGGCACTTCGGCGGCGCCGGCGTAGACGGTGCCGTCGAGGTCGAGGAGGAGGGTGGTGTATTTCTTGTTCATGTGGAAACAAGGGGTGTTTTTTAGAGTCTTCGGAAGATCGGGGCCATGACGAGGCAGCCGAAGACGAGGATGGCGAGCGGGAGGGCGACGGCGGTGCGCCAGGCGAGGGTGCGCCAGCCGCCCACCGGCGAGACGCCGGGATCGAGGGCGACGTTGGCGGCGCTTTCCGAAAGCGTCCCGATGCGGCTGCCCAGCAGCCATTCGACGGCGGAGAGGACAAAGAGCGTGTTGCCCTGGAAGCCGCGCTGGGTCATGGCGTTGGAGATGAAGTCGGAATCGCCGCAGACGAGCAGCTTGGAGGATTCTCGGCCTCGGGCGGAGGCTCCGAGCTCCGCGGCGGCGGCGATGGCTGGCTGGGGGGTGTTTGCGGCGAAGACGCCGAGCGCGGACTCGTTCGGCGGGATGAAGACGAGCGGCGAGACGATGGGTTTGTCGCGGCGTCCGGCGACGGGGCCGGAGTCGAGGGTTTCGATGATGCAGGGATTGGAGAAGGCGACCATCACGTTGGCGAGGCGTCGGGTGGCGGGGTGTTCGGCGACGTGCGAGGTGGAGATGCGCACGGGCAGGTGGGTGGGGCCTGGGGGGTTGGCGACGCGGAGGCCCCAGCGTTCGAGGACGGCGGCGAGGCCGCCGGCGTAGGGGTCGTCGAGGAGGACGAGGGCCTTGCCGCCATTGTCGAGGTAGCTTGATACGGCTTCGACTTCCGCGGGGGAGAAGAGGGTTCGCGGGCCGGCGACGACGAGCGCGTCGCAGTCCTGGGGAATGGACGGGGTTTGGACGAGGTTGAGTTTGCGGATGGCGCAGCCGCTGCGGCCGAGCTCCTGGGCAATGGCGGAGGCGCCGGTGATGTGGTGGTGGCTCTCGGGGTCGTATTCGCCGTGGCCGCCGACGAAGTAGACCATGGAGTCGGACGGGCGGAGCATGTCGATGATGGCTGCGGTGCAGGCGCTTTCGCCGATGAACATCTGGCGGCGCGGCTCGTCCGGGCGCGCGGGATCGGGCGCGGTTCGCGCGATCATGTCGGGTTCGCGGATGACGCGGAATTCGGGTCCGTGTTCGATCAGGATGGAATTGGCTTCGGCGGGGTGCCGGCGCATGACCTCGGCGGCCTCCATGACGTCGTGGTTGACGTTGATGGCGCGCGTCCGGATGACGAGGCCGTGGACGAGTTCGGCGGCTTCGGCGTATTCCTGAAGGAGTTTGCGGGCGGCGCGTCCGTAGGGGTGCGACTGTTCGAAGAGCGCCGTCATGGTGATTTCGCCTTGGCTGCTTTGCAGGACGGCGAGGGTGCGGCGCGAGAGTCCGCCGGCGACGCCGTAGTCGAAGTGCCATTTTGCGTAGAGGAGGGAGGCGCAGTAGTTCGCGACGACGAAGACGGCGGCGGCCAGGGCGACGGCGACAACGACGTTGACGCCCGCGCCGCGTCGGCGTCGGCGGATTTCCGCCGTTCGCGGGGGGGCGTCGGGTGTTCCGTTTGTCGGCATGGGGCTCAGGGCGTGCGGGGCTCGGCGAGAACGGCTTCGATGGCGGCCAATTCGGCGGCGGCGAGTGGTGCGGCGTTGGCGGCGGCGGCGTTTTCGATGATCTGCGCGGGGGTGCTGGCGCCGATGATTGCGGAGGTGACGGCGGGATGGCGCAGCACCCACGTCAGCGCGAGCTGGGCGAGGGTTTGGCCGCGCTCGGCGGCGATGGCGGCGAGATCCGCGAGTTTTGCGGCGAGGCCGTCGGCGAGTTGCCTGGCCATCCGGTCGTTGCGCGCGGCGCGGGAGTTGGCGGGGATTTCGCCCGAGGCGTATTTGGCTGTGAGGAGGCCCTGCGCGAGCGGGCTGAAGGCGATGATGCCCATGCCGGTCTCTTCCGCGGCTTCGATCAGGCCGTCTTCGATCCAGCGGTTGAGCATGCTGTAGGAGGGCTGATGGATGAGGCAGGGCGCGCCGAGGTCGGCGAGGATTTTGGCGGCCTGGCGGGTCTCCTCGGGCTTGTAGGAGGAGATGCCGGCGTAGAGCGCCTTGCCGGCCTTGACGGCGGAGGCGAGGGCGCCCATCGTCTCCTCGATCGGGGTCTCGGGGTCGGGGCGGTGGGAGTAGAAGATGTCCACGTAGTCGAGACCCATGCGCTTGAGGCTCTGGTCGAGGGAGGCGAGGAGGTATTTGCGGGATCCTCCGTCGCCGTAGGGGCCTGGCCACATGGCGTAGCCGGCCTTCGTCGAGATGATCATTTCGTCGCGCCAGGGGCGGAAGTCGTCGGTCAGGATGCGGCCGAAGGTTTCTTCTGCCGAGCCTGGCGGCGGGCCGTAGTTGTTGGCGAGGTCGAAGTGTGTGATGCCCAGGTTGAAGGCTTCGCGGACCATGGCGCGGCTGTTTTCATACGGACGTTCGCCGCCGAAGTTCTGCCAGAGACCCAAGGAGATGGGCGGAAGTTTCAGGCCGGAGCGGCCGCAACGGCGGAATGGCGCGGCGCTGTAGCGCTCGGAGGAGGCGGGGAAGGACATGGCGGAAAACTCCTTTTGATTGGCTTGGCATGGTGGATGAACTACAGTTTCGAGGCAAATCCGGAGGCGATCTTGTCGCCGCCGGCGTCTGAAAGGTGAAGTCCGTCGTCGGGATTCAGGAATTCGACGCCATCGCCGAAGGCCTTGTAGAAATTGACGACGGCGACCCCCTCTTCCTTGGCGACGGCGATGATGGCATCCGCGGTGGCGGCGGCGGCGGGGTCGTAGGGGGCGTGGGAATCGATCATCTTGGGCGGCGTGCCGACGATCGGGATGCAACGGTTGGCCTTGCAGACGCCGATGATGGCGCGGATGTTTTCGGCGGCGGCCTCGGCGCCTCGGTGCATGATCGCGTCGTTGGAGCCGAAGAGAATGCAGACGTAGCCGGGCTTGCGCGCGACGACGGAGGAGATGATGGAGGCGCCGTAGGCGCTGGTCGCTCCGGCGACGCCGAAGTTGAGGACGGTCTTGCCGGTCTTCTCGGCGATTCGGGAGGGGTAGGGAGCGCCGGCGCACTTGTAGCCCTGCGTGAGGCTGTCGCCGATGCAGGCGACGAGGTCGGGGTTGTTGTCTCCAAAATCCTTGGAGTCGCCATCGTCTTCGCATCCGGTCGCGAGGGCGAGCGACAGGAGGATCAGCATCGAGATCAGTCGAATCGGTCGGTCGAGCAGTGCTTTCATGGGAGCCTTTCGCTTGGAGTGAAATGAGTGTTGGCGATGAGAAGACGGGTCAGCGTCCGACGGCGATGCGCTGGGCGAGTCGTTCCGGAAGCCCTGCGGCGCGGATTTTGGCCTGGGTGGCCTCAATGTCGTACTCGACGCGATGGAACTGGATTTCGCGCATGGCGATGTCGTAGGTGCAGTAGGAGGCGCGGCTGTCGTTGTCTCGCGGCTGTCCGATGCTGCCGGTGTTGATGAAGTATTTGCGGCCGAGGCCGATGTTGATCGTCTGCGGATCGTAGCGCTCCACGGTGGGGCCGCGCTTGTCGAAGATCACGGGGACGTGGGTGTGGCCGTGGAAGCAGACCTGCGTGTTCTGGTAGCAGAAGTGGGCCTCGGCTTCGATGGAGTCGAACACGTAGCCCCAGCGTTCGGGCATGTCGAGCGTGCTGTGGACGAGGGTCATGCCCTGGTGGAAGGCGTGGAAGGGCAGGGATCGGAGCCAGTCGCCGGCGACGGGATCCTGGGCGAGTTCGCGGCGGGTCCAAGCGACGACGCTTGCCGCCATGGGGTGGAAGTCGTCGAGCGATTCGTCGAAGCCGCAGTAATGGTCGTGGTTGCCGCGCACGGTGAAGCAGTCGAGCTCGCGGATGAGATGGACGCACTCAAGGGGCTTGGCGTTGTAGCCGACGATGTCGCCAACGCAGATGAAGTCCGTCACGGATTGCGAGCGGGCGTGCTCGACGACGGCTTCAAGTGCGTCGATGTTGGCGTGGATGTCGGCGAAAATGGCAAACTTCTTATCCATCGTCAGTCGTTGGTGGGGTGGGGGCTAATGGATGCCGAGCAGAAGCGCGGCTGTTTTCAGGTCGTCCGTGACGGTGATCTTGATGTTCGGGAAGGTCGAGGGGACGAGGTGGACTTTCTCGCCAAGGTGTTCGACGGCGGAGGCTTCGTCGGTGAAGTTCTCCTTGTCCTGCGCCGCCTTGTCGAGGGCGCGGCGAAGGATGTCGAACTTGAAGGTCTGGGGCGTTTGCACGGACCAGACCTTCGTGCGGTCGAGGGTGGAGGCGACCACGTGGCCGCGTTCGACGACTTTGAGCGTGTCGGTGACCTTGGCCGCTGCGACGCCGGAGCCCGTGCGTTTGGCGGTGCGGATCGTCTCGGAGATGAGCGCCGGGGTGATGCAGGGGCGCGCGCCGTCATGGACGCAGACCACGGAGGTCGCAGGATCGCAGGCGGCGAGGCCTCTGGCGACGGAATCCTGCCGCCTGGCGCCGCCCGCGACGATGTCGACGACCTTGCGGCAGCCGAACATCTGGGCGGCGCTCTTGGCGGCGACGAGTTGTTCCTTGCGCACGACGAGGATGACCTGGCCCACTTCCGGGCAGGTCTCGAACGCCATCATGGAATAGGCAAGGACGGGCTTGGAGCCCAGGCTGAGAAACGCCTTGTCGATGTCTCCACCCATGCGTGTGCTTTTGCCTGCCGCTACGATGATTGCCGTGATCATGCCGTCGTCCTTTCCAACAATGAATTGTCATTTGCCCGTGCTGAAGCTGGGGCGTTTGTTCTGGTACCACGCCAGCATGACGGGCGTGGAGATGAAGATGGTCGAGAAGGTGCTCGCGACGAGCCCGATGAACATGCAGACGGCGAATCCGAAGATGTCCCCGCTTGTGAAGACCATCAGGGCGAAGACCGTGAGCAGCGTCGAGACCGAGGTGAGGATCGTCCGGCTCAACGTGAGGTTGATGCAGTGGTTCGCCAGTTCGGGGAACGACGTCTTCTGGTTGCGCTTGAGTTCCTCGCGGATGCGGTCGAAGAGCACGATGGTGTCGTTGACGCCGTAGCCGACGATGGTGAGCATGGCGGCCACGATCGTGAGGTCGAACTGGAAGCCGAGGCAGGAGAAGACGCCGATGGTGACGAGCACGTCGCTGGTGATCGCGGCGATGGCGCCGAGCGAGAAGCCGAATTCGAAGCGCATCGTGATGTAGAGCAGCATCGCGATGGTCGAGAGGATGATGGCGATCACGGCGCTCTTCTTCATCTCGTCGCCGATCTGGGGGCCGACGGAGTCGATGTCGGTGTAGGTGAATTCCACGTCCTTGAGCGCTTCGGCAGTCGTCAATGCTTCGGTGAGGACTTCGGAGATTTCGCGGCCGTCGATCTCGGTGAAGACGGTCTTGATTTCAAGGAAGGTCTGCTCGTCGGACTGCTGGAACTGCGGGGCGGCATCGGTGATGCCGGCGGCGGACGCCGCCGAGCGGATGTCGCCGAGCGTCGTGCCGAGGTCGCCGCCTTCGGGGATCTGCACGGTGTAGCTGACCTTGGCTCCGCCGGTGAAGTCCACGCCGAAGATCGAGGCCGGATTGCGGAAGCCGCGCACGGCGGTGATGGAGAGCGTCACGGCGATGACTGCGCAGCAGAGGATGGTCACGGGCTTGAAGCAGCGGTTGAAGGCGAAGGTCCTCTGGTCGCTGAGCAGCTTCATCATGGTCATGGGCTTGGTGCGCGTCTCGGGGACGGTCGCCTGGAAGACCATCTTGGTCACGACGAGCGCCGTGTACATGCTGGCCATGATGCCGGCGACGAGGGTGATGGAGAAGCCGCGGATGAGGCCGGTGCCGAAGATGAAGAGGATGACGGCGGTGATGACCGTCGTCAAGTTGCCGTCGAAGATGGCGAGGAAGGCGCGTTTGTAGCCCGCCATGATCGAGGGATAGGGGGGGCGCCCGGCTTGCTGCTCCTCGCGCGCGCGCTCGTAGATGAGCACGTTGGCGTCCACGGCCATGCCAATCGACAACAGAATGCCGGCGATGCCGGGCAGCGTGAGCACGGGCAGACGAAGGACGCTGCTGCCCGAGAGCGTCACGTCAGGCACGAAGATGCTCAGGATGTTGGAGGCCAGCACGGCGCAGAGCGGCAGCAGCACGAGGTTGAGGATCAGCGCGCCGGCGGCGACGACGCCCATGTAGTGGTAGTAGAGGATGACGAACAGGATGACGGCGGCGAAGCCCACGATGATGGCCTTCTTGGCGCCGGCGATGGCGTCTTCTCCGAGCGTCGGGTTGACGAAGCGCTTGCCGATGAACTTCATCGGCGCGGGGAGGGCGCCGGCGTTGAGCACATTGGCGAGCTGCCGGGCTTCGCCTGCGGTGAAGTTGCCGGTGATGGTGGCGTTGCCGCCGGGGATGCGATCCTTGATTTCCGGTGCGGAGTAGATCACGCCGTCCAGGGCGACGGCGAGCTGGCGGCCGCGCGCGTTGGTTTTGTTCGAGGTGCCGTAGGGGCAGTACTTGCCGGTGACCTCCTCGAATTTCTTCGCGCCTTCGGCATTGAACGAGAGGGTCACGTAGTGGCGGCCCGTGATCATGTCCACTTCCGACCCTGCCTTTCTGACGAATTCGCCGGTGAGCAGCGGGCGGCGGCTGACGTAGTGGGGCAGGAAGACCTCGGCGTTGCCGACCTTCACGCGTTCAAGCATGAGGATGTAGCCGGGATCGGGGTTGCCGAAGGCCTGCAGGACGCTCGGGGAGGGTTCGGGGGTGTTGGGGATGCGCGCGAAGTACTTTTGGCCGTCGATCAGGCTGATCGTGTACCCTTCCGGGGCCTTGCCTTGGTCAAGAAGCCTGTTTACCATTTCGGCGGAGCGGCTGCTGACGAGGCGGAAGTCGAGGAAGGCCACGCTGCGAATCATGTTTTCCGCCTCGATGCGCTTCTTTTCATCGGCTCCGGGGATCTGGACGTAGATGCGACCGTCTTTGCCGCGGGTGATCACGGGCTCTTCGGTGCCGAGGGCGTCGATTCGGTTGCGGATGACTTCGAGCGCCGTGTCGTCGGCCGAAGCCATCGCTTCCTTGATGCGGGTTTGGATCTCCGCATCCGGCGTGCCTTCGGGGAAGCGCCCGCGGATGGTCTCTTCGAGCGCCTCCTTGTCGAGCTCGAGCGTGAAGCTGTAGCCGCCTTGCAGGTCGAGACCCAGCCGGATCTTCTTTTCGGGCGGAATGATCAGGAGGACGGATGCGCAGATGAGGATCACGAGAAAGATCCATTTGAGCCAGTTGACGGAGTGCATGATGATAGGTCCTTGGGGGGGTGCGTGAAAAAATGCTTGCCAGAGGAGGGCGTGCTGGTTCCTTAGTGGGGTTGGGTGTCTGAATCCGCAGGGGTTTCGTCGTCCTTGAGCGCGCGCTGGACGGCGCCGCGGGCGATTTCGACGACGACGTCGTCGGCGACTTCCACGCGGAAGGTCGCGTCCTTGACTTCGACGATGGTGCCGATGAAGCCGCCGGCGAAAAGAATCTTCGTGCCGGCGCGCAGCTCGGAAATCTGTTGCTTGCGTTCCTTCTCCTTGCGCTGGGCCGGGCGGATCATGATGAAGTAGAAGATCGCGAAGATCAGGATGAAGGGCAGGAGACCGGTGAAACCGCCGCCCGCCGGGGCGGGCGCATCCGTCGGAGCCGCGCCGGGGGCGGCAGGCTGCGCCGTGGTGGCGGCGGTCTGCGCCGGCGCCTGGGCGAGAAAGATGGGGAAGATGTTTGAATTCATGTGATCGGTTTTGGGGTTGACGCGTCAGACCGGGTTTCTGGCCTTAGGGGGTTTCTGTTTGGTTGAGTTGTTCGTGCGCGCGTTGTCTGAAATCGGTGAAGGTTCCTTCCTCAAGCGAGGCGCGGAGTTCTTCCATGAACGTCATGTAGCAGTGGATGTTGTGGAGCGTGAGCAGGCGCATGCCGAGGATCTCGCCCGCGTTGAGGAGGTGGCGGATGTAGGCCCGGGTGAAGTGCCGGCAGCAGGGGCATTCGCAGCCTTCCTCCACGGGACGGGTGTCCTGCTTGTGGCGGCCGGCCTTGACCTGGAGCGAACCTCGCCGGGTGAACGCCGACCCGTTGCGGGCATGTCGCGTGGGAACCACGCAGTCGAACATGTCCACGCCCCGGGCCACCGCCTCCACGATCTGCAACCTGTCGCCAACCCCCATCAGGTAACGAGGCCTGTCTTCAGGAAGGTGGATCGCGCTGTCCTCGACGCCTTTGAGCAACACATCGCCAGGCTCGCCCACGCTGACGCCGCCAATGCCGTATCCGTCGAAACCGATTTCGACAAGGCCGCGCGCGCAACGCTCCCTGAGCTCCCCGTAGACCCCTCCCTGGACGATGCCGAAGACGAGCTGTCCGGTCGCTCGGTTTTGTGTAGCGCAAATTGCCGCCCATAGTAGAGTTTTATCGACAGATTTGCAAGCATATTCGGGTGTCGCGGGGTAGGGAATGCACTCGTCGAAGCACATGGCGATGTCGGATCCGAGGATTCTCTGGGTCTCCATCGACTCGCGTGGTCCGAGAAAAATGGTCGAGCCGTCGATGTGGGAGCTGAACTCGACTCCGTCGTCGCGAATCTTGCGCAGGTGGCCGAGCGAGTAGACCTGGAAGCCGCCGCTGTCCGTCAGGATCGGCCCGTCCCAGCCCATGAAGCGGTGGAGGCCGTCACAGGCCGCGATGATGTCGTTGCCGGGGCGGAGCATCAGGTGGTACGTGTTGGCCAGGATCATTTCGACCCGCAACTCTTTCAAATCCCTCGGCTCCAGCGTCTTGACCGTGCCCTGCGTGCCCACCGGCATGAAGGCCGGGGTCTGGACGACGCCGTGCGCGGTCTTCAGGGCGCCTCGTCGGGCCGCATGGCGGGCGTCCGGCAGGACATTCTGGACTTTGGAGATTGAAAAGGGATTGGCCATGCTGCTGACGTTACGGCTCTATTGTTGCCCTTGCTGTTGCTGGCGGATCGCCTCGTAGAGGACGATGGCGCCGGCCACGCCGGCGTTGAGCGAGGAGACCTTGCCGAACATCGGGAGCTCGACGAGGTTGTCGCATTTGCCGCGCACCGGCGAACTCAGGCCATGGCCTTCGCTGCCGATGACGATGCAGGTCCTGCCGGTGTAGTCCACGGCGGTGTAGGGCCTCGCTTCCGGCAGGGCTTCGAGCCCCGTGCTCCAGACGTTGAGCCCCTTGAACTTTTCGATGACGCTGACGAGGTTCGGCACGCGGGCGATCTTCAGATGCTCGGCCGCGCCGGCCGAGGCGCGGACGGCCGCAGGGGTGACGCCCACCGCGCGATCCGACGGGATCACGACGCCCACGACGCCGGCGGTTTCGCACGTGCGCAGCAGGGATCCCAGGTTCTGCGGATCGACGACGTGGTCGAGGATCACGACGAGGCAGTCGCCCGTCGCGACGTCGATGGCGTCGGTGATTTCGTCGAGCTCGGCGTAGGGATAGTCTTCGCAGACGGCCATGACGCCCTGGTGGTTGGCGGCGTTGACCCACGCGTCGATCGTTTCGCGCGCGTGGTTCTGGATGGGGATGCCGCGGGCTTCGCAGGCGGCCTTGATTTCCAGGATTTCCTCGCTGTCCTTGACGCCGTCGGAGAGGACCGTCATTTTGACGACGCGCCGGTTGGCGCGGAGCATCTCGCGGACGGGTTGGCGACCGAAGAGCAGCTCGCCTTCGGGCGCGGGCGGCACGACGGCGCCTTTCGGCAACGGGGCGTCGTCGCCTGATTCCGAGCGGTCGCGGTCGACGCGCGAGCCGCGCGTCGACCAAGGCTTGCGGAATCCGCCGTGATCGTCGCCAAAGCGGTCGTCGCGCCTTTCCCACGGTTTGCGGAATCCGCCGCCGCCTTTGCGGGGGCCGGCGAATCCGCTGTCGCGATCGTCGTCGAAGCGCGAGCCGCGCTTTTCCCAGGGCTTTCGGAAGCCGCCGCCCTCTTCCCGGGAGTCGGCGAATCCGCCGTCGAGGTCGTCGTCGAAGCGCGAGCCGCGCTTTTCCCAGGGCTTTCGGAAGCCGCCGCCTTTTCTGTCGTCGGCGAATTTGCCATCGCGGCCGCCGAAGCGCGAGCCGCGCCTTTCCCAGGGCTTTCGGAAGCCGCCGCGATCATCGCCAAAGCGGTCGTCGCGCTTTTCCCAGGGCTTTCGGAAGCCGTCGACGCCTTCGCGGGCGTCGGAGGAATCGTCGTCGCGCCGTTCCCAGGGCTTTCGGAAGCCGCCGCGATCATCGCCAAAGCGGTCGTCGCGCCGTTCCCACGGTTTTCGGAACCCGCTCTTTCGGGGGCCGGGAAAGCCGCGGTCGCGGTCGTCGCGCCGGCCCGGGCGCGCGGCGTCGTTGGCCTGGGCGCTGCGCCAGACGTTTTCGTTACGGTAGTTGCCCGCGTTGTCGTGGTCGCCGCGCGAACGCGGCCTGAAGCCGCCGCGAGGGGCGCCTCCGGAGTCGTTGCCGCCGTCGAACCGATCGAGCAGGGCGGGATGCAGGGCGAGGGGTGTGAACATGTTCGAGAGGGGGTCCAGTTGAGTGAAGAACGCCCTGGCGGCAGAAAACTACAGAGGCTGCCAGGACGTTCCGGGTAGTTGGGGTGGCCCTTCTCGCCCACAACGCCTGTGTGTTGCGGACGGGGAGGGCAGGGGGTGCTATCGATCCTCAGGCGGCTTGGTGTTGGCGCGCGCTTCGTTGACACGGATGCGGCGCGTCATGACCTCGGCGTTGTCCAGGGCCTTGATGGCGATCAGCGCTTCCTTGCGGTGGGGCATTTCGACGAAGCCGTAGCCTTTGGATTTGTTGTTGGAGCGGTTGGTGATGATGCGGGCGGACTTGACGACGCCGTAGCGCTCGAATTCACGGCGGAGTTGGGCGTCGTTCATGTCATAGCTGAGGTTGCCGACGTAGATTTCGACTGCCGCGCCGTTGCCGTTTTTGGATTTTTCGGACTTGGCCTTGCAGGTTTTTTTGCGGCGGGCGAAGGCAACGACGACGATGACGAGCACGACAACGCCGGCGATGATGGCGCCGACGCACGGTTTCATAGGGCAGCAGGCAGCGGCCTCCGCAGCCGGTTCCGGCTCAGTCGTTGTGGCGACGGTTTCCGCAACGGCGGCGTCTTCCGTGATTGTGGCGATGTCTTCAGCGGTCTCCGCGACAACGGTTTCCGCCTCTGCGACAACGGCTTCGGCTGCGTCTTTCGCGGTTTCGGCGATGTTCGCGACGCCTTCGGACACGTCCTTGACGGCGTTCCCGGTGGTTTCGATACGAGTTTCTGAGGGGTCCATGTGGGTTGCTCTTGTTCTCTTGGGGTGCTTGTGGAGGTTCTGGCGGTCCACGGCCGCTTAAGCCAGGCAGCGGCATGCGGGACATCGATCCCGCAAAAGGGGAGGTGCCGCTACTTGGAGTCCAGGAAGCCTTCGAGCCTCCTGATGCGAGTGGGGTGGCGCAGTTTTCGCAGGGCCTTCGCTTCGATTTGGCGAATGCGTTCGCGCGTCACGTTAAATTGCTTGCCGACTTCTTCCAGGGTGCGTGAATAGCCGTCCGTAAGGCCAAATCGGTGATCCAGCACCTGGCGTTCACGATCGGTCAATGTGTCGAGCACTTCGTGGAGCCTTTCACGCAGCATGCTGTACGCGGTCATCTCCGAGGGGTTCTCGGCCGACGTGTCCGGCAGGAAGTCCCCGAAATGCGCATCGTCGCCGTCGCCGACAGGGCTTTGCAGCGAGATGGGCTGCTGGGCCATCTTGAACACGGCGCGCACACGATCCACGGAAAGCTCCATATCATCGGCGACCTCCTCGGGGGTGGGCTCGCGGCCGAGCTCCTGCACGAGCTTCTTTTGGACGCGCAGGAGCCGGTTGATGGTCTCGATCATGTGGACGGGGATGCGAATCGTCCGCGCCTGGTCGGCAATGGCGCGGGTGGCCGCCTGGCGGATCCACCAGGTGGCATAGGTTGAAAATTTGTAGCCGCGACGGTACTCGAACTTTTCGACCGCCTTCATGAGGCCGGTGTTGCCTTCCTGAATGAGATCAAGGAAGGAGAGACCCCTGTTCATGTACTTTTTGACGATGGAGATGACGAGGCGCAGATTTGCTTCGACCATTTCCGTGCGGGCGGCCTGCCCTTCGCGCAGCGCCTTGCGGAGGTCTTCGAACTCCTCCATGAACTGATCCGAAGGCATGTAGAACTCCTCGGCGATCTTGTCCATTTCGCGGCGAGCATCTTCGATCTGCTTGTCGCGGCTCTTGCTTCGTCGCTGTTTTTGGAGTCGATTGACTTCGCCATGGAGCCAGCGGAACTTCTTGAAGACGGCCTCTTCGGCCTGGAGGGCGAGGTTTTCGATCATCTTCTGCTTGAAGTTGAACTCCATTGCAAGGTTTCGCAGGTCGTCGCGATGCTTTTCCATCGTCTTGATGCGACGGGCGTGCTCGGCATCCTTGAGGTTGGGCTCAGCAATGAGCTTGGCTTGCCGCTGGAGGCGGGCCTGCAGTTTGTCCAACTCCGCCTTGAGATGCGGGAGCTGCTCCATGTAGGCTTCACGGCTGTCGACGTACTTGTCGGTGACGACGCGATCAAAGCGTTCGTCGCCACTTTCAATTTTAGCGATAAGCTCCTTGTACATCCGCAGCGCAAAGCCGAAACGGTTGAAGGTGTCTCGGACGGTCCTTTCGGATTTTTCGATGCGCATGCAGATGTCGACCTCCTGGTCGCGAGTCAACAGCGGCACCTGGCCCATCTGGTGCAGGTACATGCGGATGGGATCGTCGAAGAAGTCCATCTTCGGCGTCTTTGCCTCGGCTGCCTGCGGTTCGATTTCGGCCTTGTAGGCTTCCACCTGCGCCTCGTCAATGACGTCGATGCCCATCAAACTGAGATCGGCCAAGTAGGTCTCGATATCCGTGTCCTTCAGCACGGAGGGGGGTAGAATCTCGTTGATGTCCTCATGGGTGATGAAGCCCTTTGCCTCGGCGACTTTGACCAACTCCTGGAGTTTTTCGGCATACTCCTCGCGGTGGAGGCGCGCCGATGTGACGTCGGGATCCATTCGTGCCTGTTCGGGCAGCTCGAATGAATACGGGTCGTAGCCGTCGTCGTCAGGGGGGTAGCCGCTTTCGTCGTCGTCGTCGTCGCGACTCCGCCGACGGGGCAGAATGTCGTCAAACAGGTCGTCGTCGCCGTCGTCGCCGTCGTCATCGTCGTCGTCGCGCCGCCGTCCTTCGCTGACGGTCTTGACGAGTTCGTCGACGTCGAGCTGGGCGAGTTCAGACTCAATCTCCGTTTCGTTGATGTCAAGGTCTTCGGGCGAAGGCTCGCCAGGCTCCTCCTTGTTGAATTCCCCGGACTCCTCCCAATCAGGATTGGTGGTGTCGTCATCGTCGCCGTCGTCGCCGTCGTCATCAAGAAAGCTGTCAATGTCATCGTCGAAATCGTCGTCGAAATCGTCGTCGTCATGTTTTTTGGAACGCTTCTTCGCCGCCTTTTTTGCGCCGTTTGAGGCAGGCTTCGCCGCCTTCCTGGTGGCTTTCGCCGTGCTTTCAGCCTTGGGTTCAGGGGTCGAGGGCGAGTCGTCGGTTTCGGCTGCCTTGGTCGCGACGTCGGCGTCGGACTTCTTCTCGACCTTGGCTTTGGAGGCTCTTTCGGCGGGCTTGGCTTTTTTTTCGGTGGCCTCGGCCGCTTTTTCAATGGTCTTCTCTTGCTTTCCCGCGGCCTTGGTCTTCGACGTCTTTTTGACGGGTTTCTTCACTTTTTCCGTGGCTTTGGCTTCGGCTGCCGCCGTTTTCTCTTTCTCGGCGGTTTGAGCCGTTTTTCCGGTCGCCTTTGCTTTCTCGGCGGTCGTTGTCGTCTTTTGGGCCGCTTTGGCCTTGGTCTTTGTTGCCTTTTCGGCGACTTCGGCCGTTTTTCCAACCGTTTTTGTCGTCTTCTCGGCGGGCCTTGCCGCTTTTTTGACAGGCCTTGCCGCTTTCTCGGCGGTTTTTCCTGTCTTTTCGGTCGTCTTTACCGTCTTCTTGGCAACTGCGGCCGCCCTCTTAGTTTGTGATGCACCGGATTTGGATGCCGGCGTCTTGTCCTTGGACATGATTCTCGTTAGCTCCTGATGTGCAAAATGGAAGTGGATATAAAACGTGGGCGAGGCTGCCTTTTATTTGCGCTTTTTCGAGGGGTCGAGTCCCCGGTTGTACGCCCAGACGGGATTGATTTTGCCCGAAAGGATTTTTCCGATGTGGCCATCGAAGAACACGGCCATGCCGACGATGCCATAAGTGGTGTCGGTGTCTCCAAAAGAACCTCTCGGAACCTTGTGCAGGTACGGGAATTCGGTCGCCTTTTTGGGATCGGCATCGCCGATGGGCGGATAGTCAAGGTCTTCGTTGTTGTCGGTTTTCAGCTCGTCGTCCTTCGGGGTCATGCAGCAGTCCCCGCGGTAGATCGGCTCGTCCGAAGCGGGGTCGCTCCAATCGTATTTCCGCTGATAGGGCTCTTGGGTCCCTGGCAGGGTTTCGACGAAGAGGAGCAGCTTCGAGGGCTCGGGGGTGTAGCCTTTGTAGCTCTCTGCGGAGCCGATGCGTGATGACGTGCGCCGATACCAGGAACGCGAACCGGGGCCGTGGAAGAAGGGGTTCATGGCGTAGGTGCGCCAGACGTCGGCGTCTTTGAAGGCCGCCCGGATCACAGGGCAGACGTAGTGCTCGTAGGAGTCGTTCATGTACCCGAAGAGCGTGCCGTTCTCCACGCCGAATTTGGCCAGCGCCCCGGTGCCGAGGTCATGCCACAGCGAGGGTTCGTGCTGCTCGAACCTGCCCTTGCCCTTCCAGAGGTTGTTCAACGTGTCTGCAGTCCTGGGCGTGGGATTTTTGTCGGGGCTCCAGGCGATCCAGCCGCGGCGCTCCGCGTAGTACCAGTCGTATTCAGGGTTCTCGAGCTCAGGCGCTCGAACCTCGTAGCTCATCGCGTAGGGGAGGTTTCCCTCCAGATGATCATTTCTCTCCTTGTTGACCGAATCCTTGTCGTTCATGAAGCTCATGACGGCCGAATGGAGCTGCTTGAGATTGTTGCGGCACTTGTGCTCCCGGGAGCTGGCGATGAGATTGCCGGCCCTTGGCGCCACCATCGCCATCAGGATGGCCAGAATCGCCATGACGATTAGCAGCTCCATTAGCGAGAAGCCTTGTCGGATCTTGTAATTTGTCATTGCCATTGCGTCCTCTGCCGTGATACGATGCAATTGTCTAGGAAGAATCGAGTTTTAGATTGAGTTTTGGTAAGCTAAATATTATACCAAGTCCACGAGTGTATTTCAATGGATAAATTTCACCACACCATTTTTCTTCGGAATCTGGAAATTGACGTTCTCATCGGCGTGTTGCCAGAGGAACGAACCGGGTTGCAGCGGCTCGTGCTCAACGTCGAGGCCGTCTGCGAAGTTCCGTTGGCGGGGGTGGTCGCCGACGACATTCGAGGGGTCGTCGACTACCGCCAGATTCGCCAGGCCGCAGTGGACGCCGCCGCCGGCACGGCCTTCCAGCTTGTGGAGACGCTTGCCTCCCGAATCGCCAAGGCGATTCTTGCCGTTCCCGGCGTCCTCAAGGTCGCCGTCACGCTCGACAAGCCCGGCGCCCTCGAAGGATGCGAGAGCGTCGCGGTGCGGTGTCTGGCGGCCAAAGACCAATAATGCCGTTGGATCCGACGAGCCAGTTGCCCCGCGGATCTACGACAATCCTTTGGGGGGGGCCGCCCCTGGCATAAGGGGGGGGGGGGGGGCTAGAGCGGTTTAAGAAAATCCGCATCCACATTCTATCCTCCAGCTCCAAAACGCCGAATCCTAGTTCAAATCGTGCGGCTATACTATTTCTCAAGTCGCTCTAGGGGGTTACCAGGATTGCCAGCGCATGGGATCGTCGGCTGGAGTCGTGGGGCGCGGATAATGGCCTGAATCCCAGCGTTTCTCGTCTTGGGCGGGCGGCTCCGCCAGATAGCGGACAAGCGGCGCGTCGGCGATGGGGGCCGACCAGTTGGCCAGCACGGTCGCGATCACGCGCAGGCGCTTGTCCCCGGCCCGTTTCTGCCAGGGCCTTCCCGCCACGTCGTGGTCGGGTTGCAACATGGCCACTTCGCCATGGCCACGAGCCACGTGGCCGATGGTTCCGTTCGGGCTCCAGTAGGAGGAGAGGTTTTCCGTGGCGATCTTGTCCGCATGGATGGAGGCGATCGCCTGGCAGGGCAGAGGGCCGTGCCAGAAGAGGTCTGCCGGCCCGAGCCCGGCGAACGCCGCGGGCAGGTTGACCAGCGGGGGCTCGTAGAAGACTTCGCGGGGCGTCAGCTTGACCTTCTGCCCTGTGATCGTCGCGAGCGCGGGCTGTTCCCAGCCGACGGCCAGGACTTTCAGGCCTGACTCGACGGCCTGGGACAGTTCGTTCAAGTCAAGGGTGGCGATGCCGTCGGCGCTGGCGAGCAGGATGCCCTTGGCCGGCAGCGCAGTTCCTGGCGTCCAAGCCGTCGATGCCACCTTCAGGCGGCGGGACCAGTCGGCGGCGGCGGCGCCTGCCGTCAGGCAGGGGCGTCGGGCGGCGGGGGCGTGGCGGAGCCCCGCCAGAACGAGATCGCGGAGCAAGTGGGTCGCGGTGGAGTCGCGGGCCGTCCGCTGGACGATGTCCAGTTGGCAGAGCCAGATCGGCGCGAGGCCGCCCGAGTGTCGCGCCAGTCCGAAATAGCCCATGTCGAACTGCCCGTCAACGAAGTAGGCCCAGCCTCCAGCGACCGGCTTCTCCGGCAGCACGCTGGCGACGGCGCCCGTGTTGCCCCAGCGGAACATCCGCGGGTTCTTGAATCCGAGCCAATCCACCATTGGCAGCGCATAGTGATGAACGGTGGTCATGTCGGGATGCGGGTCGAAAACCTTGGACGAGCCCGCCCAGTTCTGGATCGTCGCGCCGGAGGCTCCGCGCAGTTCGGCCGATTCCGGGCGACGGAGCGTCAATTGCTGGACGACGACATCGGCGTAGCGCAAGCCAAGCCTCGACGAGACGACGTCGGCATGCTGCGCCAGCACGAGGATGCCGACCCCCTGGTTCTCGGCGTCGTACACGATCGGCAGGGCTTCCGCGGGCTTGATCGCATGCTCGCCGACAAGGAGCAGTCGCGCGCCTTCCGGCAACGGCCCGGCGGCGGGGGCGGAGGAGAAGGGAATGTTCAACTCGGCCAGCAGGGTTGCCGTGTCGCCTGGCGGGTCGTAGACGACCAGGCCGCGTTCATCAATGGGCTCCGGCGGACCCCGAACGTGCCACGTGCGTGCGTCCGTCCATTTCCGTCCATTGGATTCGAATTGGACTTCGAGCGCGAACGCGCCGGTCGTGGTGTGGATTTCGAAGGAGAGGGGCTCGACGGCGCGGGCGCCGGCGTCCAAGGCCCAGGTCGAGGCCCCCGTTTCGATTTCGGCGTCATTGAGCGTGGTTCGCCATTGGGCCGAAACCTTTTGGCTTTGGCGGGCGTCGTTCCCGCAGATCAGAGCGCAGCGCACGGGTTCGCCGAGGGTGGCGGTCGCCGTGCGGTTCGCAATCCCGCCATCCTGGCTTGGGGCGCCGCCGATGAACGCGAAGATCGGGGCGGACGCTTCTCGGAGCGCGGCGCCGTGGGGGGACAACGCGAAGTAGCGGTCGGCTTCCGGATGCGTCCATGCTGCTTCAAACCACGGGTGGAAGTCCGGTTTGACGCCTGGGGTCTTGAGCTGCGAGAGAGGGGCGGGATTCGCCCAGTGGTCGCGTTCCGGCTGGGCGATTTGCCGATGTTCATAGGGTTCAAGGACGCCGATGGCCGAGACGCCATAGGCGCGCCATGTGGGCAGAACCTCGCGGATGCTGTCGATCTTCGTCTTGAAGAAGCCAGGCCCCATGCCGAAGCGGACGGCTTGCTGGCGCGTCCAGTGGTAGATGCTGAACGGCTGTTCGTGAAGCTGGGGCAGCCCGGCGTAGAGGCTTTGTCCGGCGGCGTCGAGGGCGTAGGCCGCGTCGCCATCGAAGATGGCGCTGAATTCGACGGGGAGGGGTTCGGCGTGATCGCCTAAATCGGGCCAGCGCGGCTTGTCGGCCCGGTGGGCGGAGAAGGAGATGTCGGCTGGATTCCCCCATTCGGCGATCATCAGCGGTTTGAGGCCGCGTTCCGCCCAGAGCGAGGGCATTTCGCGCTGCTGCTGGCGGGGGTAGAAATTTGGATAGACATAGGCGCTGATGACGTCGCCGAAGTTTCCGTTTCCCAGCGTGATGATCGGTCGCTCGCCATCGAGTCGGCGGATTGCCGCGTCCGACGCCCTCAAGATCTCGGTGAACGTGTCCCATCCCGGCATGCGCTGGGTTGGGCGTTCGGGCAGGATCCAGTCGCGTGGGTTGGCCTTCTCCGCGCCGGCGAAGATGTTGGCGTTGGCGGCCCAGAAGAACAGGCTGGGGTGCTGGCGCTGGCGGAGGATTTGCGGTCGCACGGCCTCCTCCCATCGCGCCAGTCCGTCGGGAGGGAGCTGCCAGCCGTCCTGCTCCGAGTGCGTCATGAACTGGGTGGCCTTGTTGAGCTGCAACTGCACCGCCACGCCCAGTTCGTCGCAAGTCTCCAGAAATTGCCGCGGATAGTGCAGTTGTCCTGGCCCTGAGGAATAAATTGAGCTGACCAGCAAGTTGCAGCCTTGCTCTCGCATCCGGGAGACGACGCGCCGGACGGTGGCCTCGTCGGCCAGCCCCGTGGAGGCGCCGATGGGCTTGTAGAAGCCGCTGCGGAAATGAACGGGCATGCCGTTGAGCAGGAACTGCCGCCCCTCCGCGACGAATTCGCGGAAGCCCATGCGAATGGGCGGCGTTTCATCGAGCGTCGTGCCGTCGGCGCTTGCCAGGCGGATGCGCACGTCGTGCAAAACGGGGGTGTCGAAATCCCATCGCGCGGCGTTTTCCCAGGGCACGGTCAGCGAGAACTCGCCATCCGCCGCGGGGCTGATTGGCTGGGGGTCGAACGAGAACACGCAGCGGCCGTCCAGATCGGCTTGTCCGGCGATCTTGCAGCCGTCCTGGGTGGCGGCGCCGACGACGCGGCCGCGGATCGCGAGCGTTTCGCGGGAGACGGATGGCACAAGGTAGACATCCTCCAGCACGGCGCCTTGCGGGCGCGCTTCGAGAAACACGTCTCCGGCCAGGCCGCGGATGTCTCCGCCCGTGCCCAGGAGCCGGAGGCTGAGCAAGACGGGGCGGTCGAAAACCGCTTGCCGGGTCAAATCGACTTCGCCATGCGGCCAGGCGATCCGGCCGACGGCGACGCCGTCGATGAAGACGTTGGCCGACAGTTCGACGTTGTCCGCGCTGAGCAGGATGCGCTTGCCTTCCCAGCGGGACGGGAACGTGATTTCGCGCTGGTACCAGGCGCGTTGCACTTGGTCGAAGGGGATGGGCTCGCCGACGGCGTTGTTCTTGCTGTGCCAGTTCCCGCGGTCGATGTCGATTGGAAGCTCTTTCGCCCATCGTGCGCTCATGACAGGAACGAACGGGTACGGAAAGAGTCCCCAGCGGTGGGACGTCGGCCATGATCCGGGAACCTTCATCCAGCACCAGCCCGTGTCGGCGTCTGGGATTTTGCCGGCGTTGTCGTCCGGCCAGAAGCGCCAGAAGCCGTTCAGGCAGACGCGTTCGCGGGCGGCGCTGCGCTGCCATGCGGCATCGTGGAACGACCAGGGGGCCGGCACGGGGCATGGCGCGTCTCCGCCGGTCGGTGCGCCGGTGGCGGACAACGCGAGGCATGCCAGGGCGGTTCCGCAGACGGATGCGCGTGGCAGAGGGGGTTTCACGAGGTGGCTCCGGGGTCGAGGGTGAAGGGGACGAGCTCCGGCGGTTGCGGTTCGCCTGGCTGCGCCAGCTTTCGCCCCAGCATGGCGACGGCCTGTCGGCCGACTTGGTTGAAGGGGATTTGCAGGGACGTGACGTGGACGCCGGTGTGGTTGACAGGCTGGGTCGCGAAAGTCACGAGCGCGAGATCCTCAGGGACGCGGATCCCCATTTCGGCGGCTGTTTGGAGGATGGGCAGCGCCGTTGTCAGGGAGATGCAGACGACGGCATCGGGACGATCGCGTTTCTCGAGCCATGCGCGGCTGAAGGCGATGCGCTCGGTTCGCGGCAGCTTGTCCGCGGGGCTGATTTTTCTCGGGGCGAATCCCGCCTCGCGCAGGGCTTGTGCACATCCCGCCCCGCGCGCCGTCATGCCGTCGCTTGGGACTGGCAGCGTGTAGTCGGCGTAGGCGATTCGGCGGCAGCCGCGTTTGAGCAGATGTCCGGCCGCCTGCCGCCCCGCCGCCAGGTCGTCGGGATGGACGCAATCCGCCGCGTGTCTTGAATTGACCCAGACGGAGGGGATCTGGTTCTGGTGGAGCAACGCTTTGAACCGCTCGGGAATCCCATGGTAGTAGGCGATGAGAAGCCCGTCGACCATTCGCACGCGCAGAAAGCGCGGCACGAACTTCGGGTCGGTCAGCTCCTTGTCGGAAAGCATGTCCAGCGTCAGATGCATCCCCTGCTCGGCCAGGGCGTCGTGGATGCCGATGGTCAGCGGGTTGAACAGCTCGCTGTGGTCGGGGTTGCTGCTGAGCAAAAGGGACGCCGCGCCGAAGCGGCCGGAGCGCATGGCCTTGGCGAAGCCGTTGGGACGGTAGCCCAGTTCGACGGCCGTCCGCCTCACGCGTTCGCGCATCTCGGGGCTGTATCGGTCCGCCCGCGTGCCCAGGATGTGGCTGGCCGTGGAGAGCGAGACCTCGGCGGCGGCGGCGACCTGTCTCAGCGTGGTCCGTTTGGCGGGCTTCCCTTTGGCGGATGCGGAGGGGAAGGGCGAGTGTGTGGAGGACGTTTTTTTCATGGGTTCGCCGTCGTGGGGGTCAAGACGGGGTTCTCATGGAGTCGGCGCGCTTCGTTCATCCTGTCTAGCGCACGGTAAGCACCGTGCCGGGCGGGATGGAGTAGCGCACGATCAGCGCGGGGCGCCAGGATGCCGTGGCGTCTTCGCGTGTGCGGAACCGCGAAAGCGTGTTGCCGCTTTCCTGGGCGTTGATGGCAATCCAGCCGTAATTCGGCGCGTCGCCGTTGGCAAATGCGCGCACATCTTGCGTCACATCGAAATACGTGTGGCGGTTGAGCGGCATGACATTCGCATCCGTGGGCGCCGTGACGTAGTCCGCCCCCGCGCTCAAGCCAGGCGCCGCCCAGGCTGATGCAATGCCATTTGAGTTCCATGTCGCGGATTCGTTCCACGGCTTCAGCAGACGATGAAGCCTGATCACGGCGCCTTCTCGGTAGCTGGCGATGTTGTTGTCCTGATAGAGTCGAAGCTGGGCGTTCTCAATGATGGCGGCCGACGGGACGACCGGCAATGCGGTGGCGACAAGGCTGCGTGTCATGCTTTTGCTCGATATCAAGTAGCCCGCCAGCATTGTGGTTCCGCCTTGAGGCGTGTTGGGAGCGGTGTCGATGATGTGAAGATCCGCCGTCGCCTCGTTGGTGACAACGGTTCCTTGAACCTCTTGCTTCGCATAGTGGTAGACGATGTTCGGCCGTTGAGAGGGTTCCGTATGCTCCAGCGTTCGAAAACGAACGAGTTGCGCTTCGTTTGGCAGCTTCGCCAGCCAGCTCAAGCTTGCGTCTGAGCTGTTGAGGAGCGCCTGAACGTCGGCCGTCACGTTGAACGTCGTGAAGCCATTGGCTCCCGGCGTCGTCGCCGTGGCCGTCGGCGTCGCGACGTAGTCCGTCCCCGCCAGCAATCCCGGTTCCGCCCAGGCGGCTCCCGTCATGTTCGTGTACCATGTCGCCACGGCAACGTCCCAGGGAGTGGTCGTCCGGTGGAGGTTTACGGATCGGTTCAAGCCATATTGATCCACGTACAACCGCAAAACCGCGTTCGTCAACACATGTCCATCCTGCACATCGGGTCCATGGGCTCTGAACAGGGAACGGTAGAGGTTTCCGCCAAGGGTGCCAAGAACAACCGCGTTCGCGGTTGACTCAGGCGTGTATCTGCCCGGCGTCATTTCCGTATCCTCAATCAACAGATTGGTGATGGATTGCCCGGCAAAGGCTCCGCAGGAAACGCTTGCCAGCATCAAGCAGGCAAGCCATCGGCGGAGGGTCGTCGTCATTGCATTGCATTTCATTTCTCTTCTCCTGTTTTCATTCTCCTGTTTTTACAATCCCGTTGACGGTTTTGTCCCACGGGATCCACCGTCCTTCAAAATCGCCGAGCCGCCCGTATTCGCCGGGGCCGAAGGGCTCGCGGCTGCGCCAGTAGCGCTCGACGACAAATTGGAGCTTCTCGCGATCGACCGGCTCGCCGAACGCGTCGGCCAGCGTGGTCCAGGGGATCGACACGGCGGCCGACCAGGTGCGATCTTGTTTTGTCGCCTGCAGATTCCATGACCCGTTCCAGGCGAGATCGAGCCCGGCGCGAAGCTTCGGCCGCCGGACGACATGGCAGGACCAGCGCGGATCCCAGTCGGCGGTTGCGACCTCGGCGATCGTTTCAAGTTTGCAACGGCCTTCCAGGCGATTGCCCGTCCAGTCGAACAGGAAAACCGCCACGTTCCGGCTGTTGGCGGAACGGATGTAGAGTCCCACATAGGCCGACTGTTCTCCGGCGTCGGCGGTCAACAACGCATCGTGCGCGCGCGTTGGGATGGCGGGCCAGGATTCGGCGTCTTCTCGCAGAGTGAAGGCCAGGTCAAGCCCCGTCGCCGTCTCTCGCGCCGCAAGGGTCGTGGTGTGCGACATCAGGCCTCCCGCCGCCTCCAGCGGGGTGGGCAGGCGCAGGGTGGTCGGCTCTGCCGTGATCGATGGCTCGAGCAGTCGTTTCAGCGGATCGGTCGCTTTGGCCAGCGCCATGAAATCCTCGGCGTAGGGCTGGGTGTCGAACGTCTCCAAGGCATGCTCCGCGGAATTGGCGGGCATTGAAGCGGGCGGGAATGCCGCCAGGGCTTCCTCCAGTCGCGCGAGTTCGAGTTTTCGGCTCTCCAGCAGGCGAAGCCCTTCGGCCGCCTTGGCGCGGGCCGTTTGCACGTCTCCGGCAAGCAGAGCGCGGTCGCATGCCCAGCGCAGCGCTTGGAGCCCGGCCGCATGTTTCGCCTGGACGGCACTGCGGTAGATGGCCGGCAGATCGTTCTTTGCGGGCCCGTCGAGGACGGGGCTCTTGGCGAAGAATTTCGCGCAAATCGCAGCCGCTCGTGCTGCGGCATCGGCTTGGACGCGCATTTGAGGCAGCGGATCCCTGAGAAGGTTCGCGTCGTCGTTGTAGAGGTTGTGCGATTCACCGTTGATGACGCGCGTTACGCGCGGCCGGGCGATGAACATCAGGGAAAGGGGCTCCTTGCAGATTTCGGCCACGACGGAACCAGCGGACGGACCGTAGATCTCAGCGGCGGCGGCATCGAGGAACGGGATGGCGACGCTCGTCGGCTCCAGGAGTTCGGGCCCAATGCGGTAGTCGTAGGCCTCTTCGAGCACGGCGGCTCCTGGCGCGTTGCAGTTCCAGGCGTACTCGTGGTTGAACAGCGTGATCAGCCGTTCGGTTGCGGGGAGGTCGTGAGACGTGACGAAGACCAGGTTGCGCGGGTCGTCGAAGTCCCAGGTTTTCGTATAACGCCCCATGCTGTGAAAGAATGTCTGCCAGCCGTAGACTGGAAATTGCCACCACCAGATGACAAGCGGGCGGTTGCCGAATGCCGCCCGGTAGGCGAGCGACGGCTTGCGTCCGTGTTCGCGCAAGGTGATGTAGGCGTCTTTCGGCAAGAGTTCGTCAAGGCGCTTGAAGTACGCGAGCGCCGCTTCCGTCATCTGCCGCTTGGCCTGGGCTTCGGGGTTGCCTTGCTGCCATTCGATCGACAGCTCCATCATCCCGGGTTCGTAGAACGGCCAGGCCTTGTAGGGGACGGGGATGAATTCGATCCGGCAGTCGGGCGCGCGTTCGCGGATCGCGTCGTAGTAGGACGTGAAGATGTTGACGTCGGCGGCGGCGCGGTCGTCGCCAAAGCGGCGCTTGCATTCGTCGCAGCGTTGGCTCCAGTGCTCGGGATCGGGGCCGTCCGCGTCGATCATGTGGAGCGAGAAGTGACGGACGCCGAGATCACGAATCACGTTCGCCCGTTGGATTGCCTGCGCCTGGTGTCGCTCGTCGTCGCTCCAGCAGTACTCGAAGGCGCCCATCTTCACGCAGCCTCGGCGATTCTCCGCCGCACTCCCGACCGGGGCGGATTGGCACCAGGTCAGCCCGATCCCTCGCGTCCGCATGTAGTCGGTCCAGCGAGCCATTCGGGCTTTCTGCGCGGCGTTGCGCACGGAGGGGACGTAGAAGTCGACGAGGTTGATCTTGTTCCAGAGCATCCAGTCGATGTGGGCGTGGAAGACGGGGTCGAGCTCTTCGGCAAGCGCGGAGGCCTCTTCGTGGCGTCCGGACACGACGAGTGCGTCGTAGGCGTTCCAAGCGTGGCGGAGCGGTTCGCTGGACCCCAGCATGCGATGTTTGAAATCCGGCCAGTCGCGCACATCGTGCGGGAGAAGGCAGAGGCGTTGCCCTGAATCCATCGTGATGAAATGCGCGAGTGTCACGCAACCGTAGAGCATGCCTGTTTCATCGCTGCCGACCACGAAGACGGCCAAGCCGGCCGCCGTCTTCCGGCAGGTGATTGCATAGCCTTGCGGGCCAGGCGTGGCGGTTGTCACGCCGAGGGCGTGGGACGCGACGAACTCGTCCGCTTCTGCGCCGGAACCTGCGACAACGAGATGGATGGCGAGACGCTCGGATTTCGCCTCGGTTGCCGAGACGATGCGCCAGGGCTTGGCGTCGAGCTTCGCCAGACGCGACTGGATGACGTCGATGCCGACCTGCATTGTGTCTGTGGGATTGACGGGGACGATTGCCGGAGCCACGGCGGCATTGCCTGCGAGCGCGATCGGTTCTCCGGCGGGTTTGATGATGCGAGGGGATGGAAAGATTCGGATTGCGAGCGCTGCGTCAGCATGCACGAGCCCGAGCAACAGAAGGATTCCGGCGATTTTCATCGCAGGCGTGGCCGTCTTCATGTGAACGCATGTTGGTTTTAGGTTCATCATCAAATTCCTCGCGTTTTCATACCGGTATGATAAGGCAGGCGAGGATAGAACGTCAACACGTGTTTTCCATTTTTGGGGTCTTTGGGGTCTGTCCCCTGGTCTTCCGTGTCGGTCGTGCCTGTTCGCGTCTCGTCTTGCGTTCATGATTCGGCAAAATCGACGTCATCGACGAAACCGACGTCATCGAATCCCGTTCCCGTACTCGTCCCCGTTCACGTACTCGTCCCCGTACCCGTTCCCGTTCACGACGCCCTTCGTTTACGTTTTCCGTGAACGTGAACCGCTTTGCTGCGTACGGGTACGTGAACGGCCGAAGGGCGGGTCATGCGCCAAGGACTCGCCACGCAGACAGGGCGGCTAGCCGAGACGGCGTCGCCCCACCTCCAAGACGCACCGCGCCGATGGCGCGGGCGAATGGGCTTGGGTGGCGAAACGCGGCGGGGACGCCGCATCCACGGAATGCGGACGCCCGCCGAGGACGGCGGTCTCCACGGCTTCAGGGCCTGTCCACAAAATCTCCTGAAAACCTTGACTTTGACGCGCAATGCCGATAGACTTTGGCGGCATAAACGAGGTGCGTTGACGCCACGCACGATGCCGTTTTTCACTGTCGCGTCACGGAGAATCTCATCATGTCGAGCAAAATACCCATTGGAGTTCAGTTGTGGTCCGTCAACAAGGACGTCGCCCGCGATCTGCCCGGCACCCTCGAGGCCATCGCCAAAATGGGGTACCAAGGCGTCGAAACCGCGGGCCTCGGCAACACGCCGCCGAAGGACTGGCTTGCAATGCTCAAAGATTTCGGCCTTGGCATCGCCGGCGCCCATGTCGGACTCGACTCGCTCGTCGGCGACGCTCTCAAGGAGACGCTCAACACCTACGGCGAAATCGGCTGCCGCCGGTTCAACGTGCCCTCCCTTGCCGGCCAATACACAAGCAGCCTCGACGGATACCGCCGCGCCTGCGCCGCGATCAACGAGGCGGCCGCGCGCGCCAAGGCCGTCGGCTGCTCCGTGGGCTATCACAACCACGACTTCGAATTCCGCTTCGTCGAGAACCGCGTCCCCTTCGCGCTGATGCTCGACTGCCTGACCTCCGATGTCGAAATCCAGTTCGACATCGGCTGGGTGCAGCGCGCGGGCGCCGACGGCGCGGCCTACATTCGCTCGCTCCCCGGACGCGTCAAATCCATCCACGTCAAGGCGTTCAAACGCGACGACGTGGCGGCGCTGGTGGGTGAAGACTCCGTGTCTTGGGCAGAAGTCTTCGAAGCCTGCGAGACCGTCGGCGGCACCGAATGGTACGTGGTGGAGCATGAAGACTACGGCGCGCTCACTCCGATGCAGTGCATCGAGAAGTGCCTGGAGAATCTCCGCGCCATGGGCAAGTAGCCCCCCACGAGCCGCTAGCCGCTAATCCCCCCTACTCCCTACTTCGCCGCTGCGCGGCGAACCACCTCGAGCATCGCGTCGTGGCTCTCCTCGATGGAGGCCACCAGCTTGAAGTGGCTGCGGCACCGGTCGAGGTTCTGCCCGGGGCGGCGCGTCTTGAAATAGACGTCGCCCTGGAGGTAGTCGGTCAGGAAGCGGATCGCGCATTCGAAGGTCAGCAGCTTGCCCGAGAAGGGCAGCAGCGCCAATTCCGTCGCGTTGAGGAAGCCGCCGGCCGAGCTCAGGTAGCCGCGCACCAGCGCCTCGAACATGGGCATGCGCATGTAGACCTTCGACACGTCCGGCTCGTCCTCCGGCGCGGAGTTCGTCGCCGTGCGAACCATGTCCCCGAAGTCGTACAGCGCAAGCCCGGGCATCACGGTGTCGAGGTCGATCACGCAGACCCCCTCCCCCGTCGCGTCGTCGAGCAGGACGTTGTTGAGCTTCGTGTCGTTGTGCGTGACGACGGTGGGAAGCTCGCCCGCGCGCTGAAGCGCAAGGAGGCGGTCGGCGTCGGCCTCTCGCGCCAAGGCGAAGTCGATCTCCGCCTTGACGCCGGCGGCGCGGTTGCAGGCATCGGCCTCGACGGCCGCGAGGAGCGTCTTGAAGCGGGAGGCGGTGTCGTGGAACTTCGGAATCGTCTCGTGCAGCGGCCCGCCGGGCAGATCCACGAGCAGGAGCTGGAATTCGCCGAACGCCCGGGCGGCGGCCTCCGCCTGGGCGGGAGTTTCGATCCGATCATGGCCGGTCGCCCGCTCGATGAAGAGATAGACGCGCCAGAGATTGCCGTTGCCGTCGCGATGGAAGCAGCGGCCATCGACGGCGGGCACGAGCGTCAGCGCGCGGCGCGACGGCTCGTCCGCGTCCGCCTCGGCGAGCTTGGCGCGCTGGTGGGCGGTGACGCGGCGGATGTTCTCCATCAGCGCCTCGCCTTCCTTGAAGACGTTTTCGTTGACGCGCTGCAGGATGTAGCGGACCGGGCGCCCGGCCTGGTCGTAGATCAATTCGAACGTGTCGTTGATGTGGCCGCTGCCGTAGGGCGCGGCCGATTGGAACGACCCGTACAGGTCGAAGCCGCTCGCGATGCGCTTGAAGTCGTGGCGTGGTTTTTCAGCGCTCATGTCATTCCCCGATGATTTGGACTTCGCAGACGCGGGCGCGCTCGCGCACCTGGTCCCAGTCGATGAAGTAGATGAAGCCGAAGTCGCCCAGCGAAAGCTCGCCGTCCTTCAGCACGATCGTCTCGCTGCGGCCGAAGAAGCAGGAGCGCAGGTGGGCGTCCGTGTTGAGGCTGCCGGCGGGGACTTCGTTCGGGCACGACAGCGCGAACTCGATGTGCTTGGGGCCGGGATGGTGGTACTGCCCCTCGGTGCGGCACGTCGGCACGAGCTTTTCCATGATGTTCACGAGATCGACCTGCATGTACTCGCGCCCCCAGTAGTTGACGTCGTGCGAGCACTCCTGCGTGATGACCGAGCACGTCGTGTGGTGGGAATAGACGACGCAGATGCCGTTCTTGATCCCCGACTTCTCGACAATGGCCTTCACCTCGTCGGTGACATTGTGGAAATGGGGCTGGCGATCGCGGGACTGGAGCTTGATTTCAGCATGATGGATGGACATGGGATGTTCCTTGGAATGATGAGTGATGAGTTGGAATGGAAACTTGAAACTTGGGCCGGAGGGCGGCTTTGTCGCGAGCTTTGTCGCAAGCTTTGTCGAATTGAGCGGCTGGCGGCCAGCGGCTAGGGATTAGGGAGCCGGAGGGCAACTTTGTCGAAAGCTTTGTCGAACTGCAAAAGGGTGGCGGGAAGTTTTTTGAACTACGAAATACACGGAAGGCAGGGGGCTGGAGTTTCTAGAGTTTCTAGAGGGTCTAGATTATCTAGAGTGGCTAGAGTGGTTGCATGGTGGGGAAGCAAGTGTGGGAGTAAGCGCAGGCGAGTGAGTGTGGAAGTGGAAATTTGCGATTTTAGATTTGTGATTTGTGATTTGTGATTTGGCTGAAGGGCGACTTTGGACCTTGGACTTTGGACTAAATGAGCGTAGGAGCAAGTGTTTCGCCTTTCGGCACGAGCCGCTGCCGCGAAGACCCTGCCCCCCTCTTTACGGTTCTTGCTCCGTGTTAAGGTGTGGTGGTTCACACAGAGACACAGAGTTCACAGAGGGTAAATAGCCGTTTCTAATTCTTTTGATCCCGTCGACTAGACGAGCTGAATTAAAATTGAACAGAAGGCCGCAGGGCTTGTCAGCTAAACGTAAATAGGTCTGTACTTGTTTTTCAAACACCGGGGTTGTCGCGAGAACCGATTTAAGTTCAAGTACAACGACATGATCAACGAGAAGATCGAGACGGTATCCATCCTCATCAATCACCCGGCCTCTAAACCGAACTGGAATTGGCACTTCCATCTGAACATGGAAGCCAGAATCTTCCAAAGCGATTTTAAGGCAGCGCTGATACACACTTTCCAACAACCCAGGACCAAGCTCTTGATGAACTTCAATGGCTACGCCAATAATCCTTCTCGTCAGATCATTTAATTCTTCTTCGGTCATTTTCTCCGTGCCCTCTGTGGCTCTGTGTGACCTTTATTTTGCAGCGGCCTGGCGTTCGTCCCAGGCACGGCGGACGGCGGCGATCATCTCGCGCGCCATCGCGGCGGGATCGGGCGCCTTGAGGATGCCGCTCGTGGAGCCCGTGGCCTCGGCGCCGGCGCGGATGACGTTGTACACGTCCTCGCCGTTGCTGATGCCGGCGCCTTGCAGCACCATGATCGCCGGATTGATCGCCTTGACGCGGGCGATCGATTCGAGCACGTAGTCCATCGAGCTGGTCCGGCCCGTGCCGATCAAGTCGGTGGGCTCCGCGACGATCAGGTTCGGCGCGAGGCGGGCGACGGCCTCCATCTCCGTGATCGTGTCCGCGCAGACGATCGTCGCCAGCCCCGCCTCGTCGGCGCGGCGGATCGTCTTCTCGATCACGTCGAGCGAGAGCTTGCGCTCCGCGTGGTTGAGCATGACGCCGACCGCGCCGGCGGCCTTGAGCGCCTCGGGCAGGATGCTGCCCATGCCGCGCCCGGGCGGGAGGCAGTCCGCATGCTGCCCGTAGACATGCACGCGCTTGACGTGCCGGGCGAGCAGGCGGATGTCCGTCGGCTGCGGATCGACGATCACGTCCACGTCGTGCTCGATGGCGCAGTCGTCGATCGCCATCACGAGGTCGAGGAGGCGCTCGCCGTAGAGGTACGCCTTGGGGCCGAACTCGAAGAACGGCGCCCGGATGCGATAGTCCGCTAGCATGGCGCCTTCTCCTGGTCGAACATGGCGCCGACCGCGCCGCCGGGATGGATGAGGGCGAACATCTCGCGCGTGTAGCCCGTCTCCTCGATGAGCGCCGCGAGCAGCGCGTCGAAGAGCGCGACGGTGGCGATGAAGCTCGAGGTGGCCATGACGTTGTGCTTGTCGCTCTCGCGCCCGATGCGCAGCGCCAGCACGATGTCCGCCGCCTGCGCCAGCGGCGAGGCGAGGTTCTCCGTCACGGCGATGAGCGTCGCGCCCCGTTTGCGGCAGACGTCGATCACGGGCAGCAGCTCGGCGGTCTTGCCGCCGCGCGAGACCATGACGAGGGCGTCCTCGCGCTTGAGGGCGCCGAGGCCGCCGTGGACCGCCTCGCACGGCGGCATGAACATGGCGCCGCGCTCGATGCAGCAGAGCGAATGGGCGAACTTCCTCGCCGCGATCCCGGAGGTGCCGCTCGCGCACGTCATGATCCGCGGCACGCGCGCCAGCACATCGACCGCCCGGCCGAAGGCCGCGGGGTCGAGCGCGTCGAGCGCGTTCTGGATCTCGTCGCGCTCGATGGCGAGGGACTGCCGGGCCTGCCGAAGGCTTTCCGGCTTCATCAGTACCCCATCCTCTCGTGACGCTCGATCGGCTCCGCGATCGCCTCGCTCACGTAGACATGCGTGTCCATGAGCTGGAGGATCGACGCCGGCACGTGCGGCGTCACCTCCCCGTGCAGGATCAGGCGCGACACCATGCGCTGCCACGAGGAGAACGTCCCCATCGTCGTCAGGCCGTGGATCTCGAGGCGGTTGCGCGCGCGGCGGACGTCCGCCGGCCCGATCGTCGCGGCGCGCGGCGGAACGCTGGCGATGTCGCCGCTGCAGCCGAAGCAGCCGTGGAGCGAGTTCTGGAGGATCGTCATGGGATTGAGCGTGACGACGCGCGCGTCCATCGCGAGGAACTCCTCGAGGTCCTCCGTCCCGAACTCCGGCGTCCGCGGGTCGATGAAGGCGATGTGCCCCGCCCAGCCCGGGCCGCTGTAGACGATGTCCGCGCCGCCCTCGCCGCAATCGACGATCATCTTCGAGTAGTCGCGGATGTTCTCCGTCGTCGGGTAGTGGATCTGCTCGAGCGGCATCCGCAGCGACTCGTCGATCGAACCGCGGAAGTACTTCAGGCACGAATGCCCGAAGCCCGCCGGATAGTCGATGGGGGCGATGTTGCCGTCCTGGTCGGCCCACTCGTCCATGGTGAAGACGTGGACGTTGCGGCAGTCGATGCGGTTCATGTTGACCGCCTCGGCCACGGCCTCGTAGATCGCCGGGCAGGGGTTCGGGAGGATCATCACGAGCCGCTCGTCGTCCCGGTCGCTGCGCTGCATGCGGGCGACCATGTCCGCCACCCAGATGCCGTCGGGATTCGAGACGATCTTGATGCGGAAGTTCGGGTTCGGATGGCGCTCCAGATCCTTGCCGCTGATCTTGCGGACGCGGTCGAGCACCTCGCGGTTGCGGTACGGCACGAAATCGGCTATTTCAAATGTGAACATGTCAGCTTCTCCTTGATTTTTCGTACGAGTTGGTCGCCGGCCCCGGAGGCGAACATCGAGGTTCCCACCTCGTAGCCGCCCTCCCGACCGGCTTCTTCCGTGTAGAGGTACCCCGGCGCGTAGCCGTTCGACGCCTCCAGCACAAAGGTCTTCGCCGCCGGCGAGGCGGCCTTGATCGCGAGGCCGAATTCCACGAAGGCCTCGGCCTGGATCGCCACGATGCACGTGTCGCCGAGGCGGACGACCTGCACCTCGAGCGGCAGCTCCGGGCTCGAATACCCGGCGGCGGCCAGCCGCGCAAAAGCCACGGTGTTCTGGGCGCCGAACATCGCCAGCTCCGCATTGCGCCTCGTCGTGTAGTCGGCGGACGTCGCCGCCTCGAAAGCCGCGACGGCGGCGCGCTCCGCCGCAAGCGCCTCCTCCAGCGGCGGATGGCGCTTCATCGGCAAACCCTCCACCGTGAAAGACTCCACCGCGATGTCGAGCCGGTCGGAAAACTCCAGACGTCCGATCGTGTGGAAGACCTCGACGCCCAGCGTCGTCCCCACACGCGCCGCCTCGTCGAAATCCTGCCCCACCCGATGGTAGCGCGAACTCTGGTCGCCAGACGTCCCCTGCGCGAACAAGAACACCGCCTCGGGATGCGCGAACTTCAAGAACCGCCGGATGTAGCCGGGATAGTCCGCCGAAACCCGCGCGTTTTCCGCATGGAGAAACGTCGGATGCAGCGCGTAGTTGAGGAACGCCGCACGCACGACGCCGCGCGCGTCGCGCACCGCCATGACGTTGACGGAGGGATCCTGCAAGCCGTCCTTCACCCGGCGGTTCCCGCCGACGCCCTGCTCGCGTCCGCAATGCCCCACGCCGGAGGCGAACGAAGCCTCGAAAAGATTCTCCGACGCCTCGCGCACGGCCTGCTCCATGCGCGCCTCCAGAAACGCCATGTAGTCGGGATTCTGGCGGATGCCCTCGGCGATTTCGCTCGCCAGCGGCTCCGAGGCCCACGGGCCGCTGTGCGTGTGGGTCACCGAAACGGTGATGTCGAAAGGGAATTTCGCGCGCAGGCGCTCCACCGTCCGCTTGCCGATGCTCAGCAAGTCCAGGCACAGGAACGCCTTGCGGACGACGCCGTTGTCCAGCACCAGCGCGGCGGCGTAAAGCGGATCGTGGACGCCCGTGTTCGGGCGCGGACAGTGCGGATAGCCCGCAAGCTGCACGCCCTTTCCAGGCGAAATCTCGATCAACGCGGTTCCCGCGCGCAACATGCCAGAATCCTTTCTCAAACAACCGTGATGGAAACGCCAAGCTTGTTCAACGCCTCGAGACGCTCCGGCAGAATCCCCTGATCCGTGATCAAGCCATTCATCTCGCCCAGCGTTCCATGGCACACCAGCGCGGTGCGCCCAATCTTCGAGCTGTCCGCCAACACATACGTCCGGCCGGCACGCTCTCGAATGCACCGATCCAACCGCGCCGTGCCCAAATCGCCGGTATAAAGCGAACCATCAAGCCCGATGCCGTCGGCGCCCTGGAAGGCGATGTCCACCGCCAGCAGAGCCAAGGCGGCCTCGGCCACCTCGCCCGTGAGATCCGGCGAACCGCGGCCCAACACGCCGCCCAAAAGAATCGTCTTCACCCCCTCCGAAAACTGCAACGTCGAGGCCACGGCCAACGACGGCGTCACGACCACAAGATCCTTCGCATTTCGCAGCAGCACGGCAAGCTCCAGCGTCGTCGTGCCGCCATCAAGCAAAATCACGCTGCCCGGACTCACCAGCTTCGCGGCCGCGGCGGCGATGGCGCGTTTCGCCTTCTGGTTCGACCGACGACGGCTCGCGAAGTCGAAGGCGAACTCAAGCCGCTCCGCCACAACCGCGCCCCCGTGCGTCCGCCGCACAAAACCCGTGCGCTCCAAACGATCCAAGTCACGACGGAGCGTCATTTCACTGACGCCCATTTCGACGGAAAGCGACGTCACGCTCGCTTCCCCATGCTTTTCAAGGACGCTTCGCAGCCTCGCCTCGCGTTGCGCCATGGTCAATCGTCTCTTCCTGGAGTTTGTCATGGAATGTTCGTTTTTGTTTGTTTGGCAAAAATTCTACCATGTTCGACCACAAATGAAAAGCGAAATTAACGAGCGAACGTAATCGGTCGGCCGAAGAGGTCGGACAACCTTCGGCCATGGATTGGCTTGACCGACTGCCAGTCGCTAGTCGCTAGTCGTTAGTGGCTAGAGCGGTTTAAGAAAATCCGTGTCCATATTCTATCCTCCAGCTCCAAAACGCCGAATCCTAGTTCAAATCGTGCGGCTATACTGTTTCTCAAGTCGCTCTAGTGGTTTTGGACACATCCTCTTTTGCGGTTGGGAGAATGGACTGGACGCGGATCTTCATGTTCGTTGACATCAATTCATTCAATGTGATTAAATCATCGCCATGAATCCACGTGAACGTTTTCACGCCCTGATGAAGTTCGAACCGGTCGATCGACTGCCGGTCCATTACTTCGGCACCTGGCCGGAAACGAAGGCGCGCTGGCGGCAGGAGGGACTCGACGTCCCCATGATCGACGGAGGCAACGGCGGACCGAACCTGCCCGAAATGGACACGGACTGGGAGACGTCGCCCGACAACCGCGGCGACATCTGGAACAACCAAGGCCTGCTGAATCCATGGCCGCGATCACCTCGTCCGGAAACAGTCCTGTCAGAGAACGACGACACACGCACGGTCCGCACGTCGCTGGGAGGCATCGTCCAGTCCAGCAAACGGGGCAGCTCCATCTCGCACATGATCGAGCCGGATTTGAAACCGACGCGCGCCGACTGGCAGCGCTTCAAGAGCCATCTCGATCCATCCGATCCGGCTCGATGGGCTGCGGGATGGGAACAGCGGGCGGACTGGCTGAACAAGCGCGACCACATGACGTGCTTCTTCGGCGGCAGTCTTTTCGGCAAACTGCGCGACTGGCTCGGCGTGGAAGCCATCTCATACCTGCCTTATGACGACCCCGACCTCTACGAAGAGATGATCGCGTTTCAAACCGACTACTACATCGAACTGAACCGCCCACTGCTGCAACGCGTCTCGTTCGACTTCGCCTACGTGTTCGAGGACTGCTGCTTCAACACGGGGCCGTTGATCTCCCCGGACATCTATCGCCGCTTCTACGACCCCCACTACCGCAAGCTGATCGACGCCTACCACGCCCTCGGCGTGCCGCTTGTCCTGATCGACTCCGACGGCAAGGTGGACAAGCTGCTGCCGTGCTGGCTCGACAGCGGCTTCGACATCATCTTCCCGATCGAAGTCGGCACCTGGAAAGCCAATCCCGTGGAATTGCGACGGAAATTCGGCAAACGTCTGCGAATGATCGGCGGCGTTGACAAGCACGTCATCCCGCGCGGCGAGTCCGCGATCCGCGCCGAGCTGGAGGCGTTGCGCCCCGCGGTGGAGGAAGGGGGCTTTCTGCCCCTCCCCGATCACCGGATTCCCCCGGACTGCTCGCTGGAGCAATTCCGCACCTACCTGAGGGTGTACAAGGACGTCTTTCAAAAATGACGATGATCGAAACGAAACCCGCCAACCAGCCCCATTGTCATCATCCGCCACCTCGCGCCAAGGGGAGCCATGATGATCGTTCGACAAACAAATCCAACTTGAGCTTCACATGAAATCAACCCAGCTTTTCGCACTGGGCTGCCTCGCAGCCGCCTCCGCGCTCCCGGCGAGCGCCCAACGCACCATCAACCGCGGGCTCCACGCCCCGCCGGCGAAAGATCCCGTGGTCATTGACGGCCGCCTCGACGACTGGGACCTCTCGGGAGCCATCGTCTGTTGCAAGGACGTCTCCACCCTGCTGGACGCCGAAAGCTGCCAAGTCGCCGCCATGTGGGATGCAGAGGCTCTCTACCTCGCCTTCCATTTCAAGGACGACACCCCGATGCGCAACAAGATCGACCCCGTGACCATGCCAGGGAACGGGTGGCGATCCGACAGCGTGCAGCTCCGCTTCAACCTCGACGGGTTCGTCAGCCATGTCGATGCCTGGTATTATTCGGATGGCGAAAAGCCCGCAATGACGATCAGCTACGGACGCCTCGGGCGAAACGCCCCGAAGCAGCCGGAAGTCAATCGCTCGAAGTATCCAATGGAAATGGGCGCCGAACTGGCGTTCCAAATGGACGACGATGGGCTGGGCTATGTGCAGGAAATGAAAATCCCCTGGGCGGTGCTGACCCTCGACGGCAACATGCCGCCCGGGGACGCCGACTTGCGGCTGGGCCTCGAACTCTTCTGGGGCGACGTGACGGCAAGCGCGTGGCCGCGAAGCCGCGTGACCGACAACTTGTCGCCGGAAGCCACGACCGTCGGCTTCTTCTGGACCAGCGAACAAAACTGGGGCAAGCTCATCCTCGAAGACAAAAACGACCTCGACCTGCCCCCTCCCCCCTGGCTCCAGGCGGCCGCACGGACCGAACCCCAGGGCCTTGTGCCGATCGCCTTTTCGCTGCCTTCGGAATCCTATGTCACCCTCGCCATCGAAGACGCGCAGGGCAACCGCGTCAAAAGCCTGGTCGGCGGCGTCAAATTCCCCGCAGGCGACCACACGGTGATGTGGTCGGGGCTCGATGATCGCGACGAGCTTCTCCCCGTCGGCGACTACGCGTGGGTCGGCATTGCCCGCGACGAGCTCGACATCAAATGGCGGATGAGCTTCTACCAGCCCAACAGCCGCAAACCCTGGAACACAGCCGATGGCACCGGCGCCTGGGGGCCGGATCATGGCGTCGTCGTCGCGGCGGCGGCCGGCGACGGGCTTGTCTTTCTCGCCGGCCTCTGCGCCGAAGCCGGCAACGGCCTTTTCGCCGTCGACCTTGCAGGCGAAAAGCGATGGAGCGCCAAGGAAGCCGGCGCCGACCTCCTCGCCTGTTCCGATGGCGTGCTCTACGCCTACCGCTCCACGGACACCTACAATCCGCTGGGGTTCGCGGCGACCGGCATCATGTGCTTCGACGCCGCGACAGGACGCTGGCGCGACATCGTCGACGCCAACGGCCGGTGCGTCAAACGGCGTCCGCTCGCCGAAGAGGGCGAGGTTGTCGTCGGCTTCGCGGCAAACGCCAAGGGACTCTTTCTCTCGGTGGCCGATGCCGATGGCATCCGCATGTTCGACAAGGAGCGCTTCGCGCTGCTTCGCACAATCGCCATCGCCGGCCCCGGAGCGCTTTGCGCGCTGGATGACGACGCCCTGCTCGTCGCAACGGCAAGCGGCCTGCTGCAGCTTTCAATCGCCGACGGCGACATCCAGACGCTCGTCGAAGGCGATTTCTCGGAAGCCGCAGGCATTGCCGCAGGCGCCGGCCGAATCGCAGTTTCCTTTGGCGAACCCTTGCACCAAATCCAAGTCTTTGCGCTCGACGGCGCGCCCCTCAACCCCATCGGAAAGAACGGCGGACGCACGCAAAACGGATTCTACGATCCAACCGAAGGCTTTTACAACCCCGCCGGACTCGCCGTCGACAGCGCGGGAAGGCTCTGGGTCACCGAAAACGGGAAACAGCCCAAACGCACGAGCGTCTGGAAAAACGGCGCGTGGCTTCGCGACTTCATCGGCGACACCGGATACGGCGGCGGCGGCCTGATCAATCCTCTCGATCCGTCGATGGCCTTCTACGACGGCATGCGCTTCGAAATCGACATCGACAAAGGCACCTGGAAGCTGGTCGAAGTCGGCCTCGCGCTGCCCGAAGGCGCCGGACAACATGGCATCAGCCCCACCAACACGGACGCCGGCAAAGTGGACTACCTGAACGCATACGGCGGGCGCGCCTACCTGCACAACTCGCGCAACACACACGAAATCTACCGGCAGCGCGACGACGGACGCTGGGCGCTTTGCGTGTTCATCGACCCCAGACGCAAGTTCGCCTGGATCGACAAGAACGACAACGGCGTCATCGACGACGACGAAACCACCCTCGGCACGGACGACGACGTCTGGGGCGCAACCGCCCACCGCTGGGGCAGCCGCCCATCGCAGAACCTCGACCTCTACTTCTCGCAAGGCTTGGAAAAGCCGGGCCTGAAACTCCGTCTCCAAGGCGTCTCGAAAGGCGGCACGCCCCTCTACGACTTCGCGGCATTCGAAGAAATGGCCGGCGAAGTCTGCAATGGCATCGGCCTGCGCGACGGAAGCTACAACTCCGGCAGCCATGGCGACCGCGGCGAGTATTTCAGCGAGATGCGCAAAATCTACCCCAAAGGCGAAACGCGCCGGACCTTCTGGTTCCGCGGCCTCGAAACGAGACGCTGGGCCCACCGCCTGCCTGCCCCAGGCATCGTGCTCTTCCCCTTCCAGGCGCACGGCGTCGCCGATGCGCCAAAATCGCTCGGCGGCGAACTCGTGCTCTGGGCCTCAGACTTCGGCCAGCGCTACCTCTTCACCGACGACATGCTCTACGTCAGCCAATTGTTCGCCGACTCGCGCAGCCGCTGCGAAGACTGGCCGGAAAATCCAACCCCCGGCTTCTCCGCCGCCAACATGTCGCCTTTCCAGGAATCCTTCTCCGGTTTCTTCACCCGAACGCTCGACGGACGCTATCTGCTGACCAGCGGATTCGTCGATTGCCGCGTTTTCGAAATCGAAGGGCTGGAAAGCCTCCGCCGCCTCTCGGGCGGCGCCATCACGCTTGACGAGGCGGCGCAAAGACGCGCGACCGAAATCAAAGCCTTCCGATCCGGCGAAAGCAGCACCGAGAAGCGGCTGACCATTCCCAAGGCGGCAGACGCCCCAGGCGAGAACGCGGCCACCGCGAAAATCAAAGTCGATGCGCAACGTGGCGCCGACGTGTCGGTCGCCTACTCGGACGAGGCGTTGCACGTCACGTGGGACGTGCGAGATGAAAGCCCGATGCGCAACGGCGCCGACCTCTGGCAGCTCGCATTCAAGGGCGGCGACGCCGTCGATCTGATGTTCCGCGCACCCGGCGGCGACCTTCGCGGCAAGACGCCGCGCAAAGGCGACTTCCGGCTCCTCCTCGCCGAAATCAAAGGCGAAATGCAGGCCGTGCTCTACCGCCCCGTCTCGGACGCCAAGGCCCCCTGCCGCTTCGACGCGTACGAGGGCGCAAACCGCGGCAATGCCGTGGCCATGGACGAAGTGCGGCTGGCACCGGAAGTCAAGGCGACCCTCCAGCGCGGCGAACGGGGCTGCGTCGTCAAGGCGGCGATCCCCTGGACGCTCGTCGGCGACCGGCCAGCGCCCGGAACGCCTTTCGGCATTGATTTCGGCGTGCTCTTCAGCGACGAAGCCGGAAGAAGCACGATTCTTCGCGCCTACTGGCAAAACCGCAACACGCAAATCGTGACCGACATCCCATCCGAAGCCGCGCTTCAACCCGAAAACTGGGGCGAAGCCACGCTCCAGTAAACAAGGTCTTGACCATGACAATCCAGAACGCAACACACCAAGACGCCATCAACACATGGTTTTCCAGAAGACGGCTTGGCCTGTTCCTCCACTTCGGACTCTATGCGATCGAGGGCTGGCACGAGCAGGATCAGCTGCGCCGCCACATTCCGTGCGACCGCTACACGAACCAGATCCACCAATTCAATCCCACGAAATTCAACGCCGACCACATCCTCGATCTCGCCGAATCCGTCGGCATGGAGTACGTCTGCCTGACCACGAAGCACCACGACGGCTTCTGCCTGTGGGACACACGCGAGACGGACTTCAACATCATGAACTCCCCCTACGGCAAGGATCTCGTCGGGGAGCTCGCCGACGCCTGCCACCGCCGCGACTTCGCGCTCGGGCTCTACTATTCCGTGGCCGATTGGCACCACCCGAACTACCCGAACCTCGGGCGCCACCACGAGCTCGCCGCCCCCAAGCCCGGCGACGCCCCGGACTGGAACCGGTACCTCGACTACCTCGTGCGCCAAGTCCGCGAGCTCTGCACGAACTACGGCGAAGTCCGGCACTTCTTCTGGGACATGAACGTGCCCGGCCACCACGCCCCCGAAATCAACGACCTCATCCGCAGGCTCCAACCCGCCATCGCGATCAACAACCGCGGATTCGACGACGGCGACTTCGGCACGCCGGAGCGCGACTACGACCAAAGCGAAACGGATCGGCAACTCCGCTTCGCCCGCCCCACCGAAGCCTGCAACTCCGTCGGCTCGCAAAGCTGGGGATGCCGCAGGAACGAAGCCTACTACACCCCGGCCTACCTGACCCGCCAAATCGACGCCGTCTTCGCCAAAGGCGGACACTACCTGCTCAACGTCGGCCCCGACGCCGCCGGCGCCATGCCCGAACAAGCCGCGCAAATCCTCGACGACATCGGCGTCTGGTACCGCCAGACACAAGAGGCATTCGGCGACGCCGAGCCCGCCAGCGAACTGACGACGAATCGCGACATCCTCCTCACGCGCCGCGGCTCGACGCTGTACGTCCATGCCGCCATGCCGATGAAGACCGACAGCCTCGTCCTCGCGCCCATCGGACGCCCCCCGAAGCAGGCGACCCTGCTCAACACGGGGGAAACGCTGCGCACCACGATCGACCTGCTGCCGACGCACTGGCAGGACGCAGCGCCCATCCTCTCCATACGGGACATCCCCGCCGACCTGCTCGACGGCCACCCGCTCGTGATCCGCCTCGACTTCGACGAACCGCTCCCCGCCACCCCCGCCCCTTCCGGCCAGGAATTCAAGGGGTAAGCCCCTGCGTCATGTGCTACATGGTTTACATGTCGACCGACTGCGCCGACGATCTTTCACAGCAATCATCCGATCTTGTCCGATTCGAAAAGCTCTTGGCCGAGTCTTCCTCGCCATGTCCGTCAATTCTGAGACATGAGCACAAATCACAAATGGTTCATCGGCTCCAAGTCGGAATGCTCCTGCACCTTTCGCCATCTCTACTATCAATCCGTGATCCGTGGAACCCGGATTCGGCGAACCAGGGCTTTTCATACATTCAATAATCTGGAAGATTCTTCAAGATTATGACGGGCGCCTTTTTGCTGCCAGCGGCATGTTTTTCATGCAGGGGCTGGGGCGCAGTCCAGTTCACATGTTCGAACGGATTGTTCAATGTTTCGTCCGAGGGCGTGGGGTTTTCCGGCCTCACGTTTCAAAACGCCTACAATGCAACGGCGGCGGAGGCGCCCATGTCGATAATAAACATGTTATGTCCGCCGCCTCGACATCGTCCCAGAAATTCTGAAATTCTGGGACGAAAAAAACGGGAATTGACTTGGAGGCGGTTTCTAGGGTATAGTTGCAAATCACCTCCAGCAATCTTTAGCCAGCAATCAAAGTATCTCGACATGAACACCGACCTTCTTGAACAAGCCAAAGCTCGCGTCCCGAGCGTCCCGGTTCTCGTGAACATGGTTTCGAAGCGCTTCCGTCAGCTTAACGAAGGCATGCGCCCGCTGGTCGTGCCGCATTTGGAAGAGGATCGCCTGGATCTCGTCCTGCGCGAGATCGCCGAAGGCAAGCTCCAGTCCGAATACGATTTTGACGCATTTGCGCGCGATGTGAAGGGCGTCTAGCCGCCGTGGCCAAGGAGAACGCGCCAGCGGCGTCGCACGGGCGCCAGCATCTGGCGCGCAACCGGAAGGCGCTCCACGACTACGAAGTCCTGGAAAGGATCGAAGCCGGCATCCAGCTTGTCGGCACCGAGGTCAAGGTCGTTCGCGCCGGCAAGGTCAGCCTCGCCGGCGCCTACGCCACGGTGGACAAGAACACGAACGAGGTCTTCCTCGAAAACGTGACGATCCCGCCGTACGACTTCGGCAACCGGTTCAACCATCCGGCCCGCCGCAGGCGCAAGCTGCTGCTGCATCGTCGCGAGATTCTCAAGCTGCGCGGGTTCGTCGAGAAGAAGGGCCACACGCTGGTTCCGCTCAGCCTCTACATGGTGCGTGGCAGGGTCAAGGTCGAGCTCGGCGTTTGCCGGGGCAAGGCGGCGCATGACAAGCGCGACGCGCTGTTGCGGCGGGAGTCGGAGCGCGATGCCGACCGCGCCATCGCCCGACTGGGGCGGGACTGATCCATGAAGCGGCTCGACTCGCCATCCGCCCTCGCCGAACTCGCCCCCGGCATTGCCCTGGCGGCGGGTTTCTTCGATGGCGTCCATCTGGGGCATCAGGCGATCCTTGCCGAGACGTGCGCCCGCGCCCGCGCCGAGGGTTCGCAGGCGTGGGTGCTGACGTTCGAGCCGCATCCGCTCGCCGTCCTGGCGCCGGAGCGGCGTCCGCCGCTGCTCACCCGCCTCGACCTGCGCCTGGAGCGGCTGGCCGAGACGGGCGTCGACGGCTGTCTGCTGCTGCCGTTCACGCCGGCGCTGGCGGCGCTTTCCGCCGCCGATTTCGTGCGCGACGTCTTTGGCGCGTGGATGGACGGGAGCCGCCGCTGCACGGTCGTCTCGGGCGAAAACTGGCATTTCGGGCACGGCGGGGCCGGCGTGCTGTCGACGATTGCCGAGGCCAGCGGCGGGCGCATCCGGACGGCGCGCGTGCCGATGGTCGCCCGCGACGGCGAACGGGTCAGCAGCTCCGCCATTCGCCAGGCGATCCTTGCCGGCGACCTTCCGAAGGCCGCCGCCATGCTGGGGCGTCCTTACGCCGTGCGCGAGCGGACGGCGCCCGGCCGCGGCGTCGGCCGCAAGCTCGGCTTCGCCACCGCCAATCTGCATCCCGTCGCCGAAGTCCTGCCTCCGGTCGGCGTCTACGCGGTGGCCGTGTCCAGACGCTGCCACCCGGAGCAGGGCTGGATGGACGGCGTGGCCAACCTGGGCTTTCGCCCGACGTTTGCGGACGCCGGCCGCGGCGCGCCGGTTCTGGAAGTCCACATTCTCGATTTCGTCGCCGAGGGTTTGCGCGACGAGACGCTCGACGTGCGGTTTTTGAGGCGGCTGCGCGATGAAATCGCGTTTGAGTCGCCCGAGGCGCTGGCGCGTCAGATCGAGCGCGACATCGAGGCGGCGCGTTCGCGCCGGTAGGTCAGGGCGATGTCGATTCCGGCGCAGAGCAGCGGCAGGAGCGTGAAGACGAACATGAGCGTCAGCACGCCGCCGAGGTGCCAGGCGCCGTACCCGGAGTGTTGCGGATAGCGGTAGGCGAGGCGGATGAGGAGCGCTTCAAAGAGGGCGATCGGCACGGTGTAGAAGGCGTAGCGGAAGCGGCGGCAGGCGAGTTCGTGCGAGCTGAAGCAGCTCATGGCCATGCGAAGCCCGGCCGTCAACGACAGGATGGCGAAATGTTTTGTGTAGTCCACGTAGGGCTTCCAGACCTCGGCGAAGCCGAACAGGCGGCGGCCGAAGAGCGTCTTGTCGGAGAGCGAGAAGAGCGGCTTCCCGATCCCGGTCAGCACGAGCGCCCCGAGGATGCCGACGCCGATGCAGACGGCCATCGTCTGGATGAGCGTCCGCTGCGTCTTCATGCCTTTTTCGTGGCGTTCGGAGACAAGCGGGAACATCACGAAGATCATCGGCGAGAGGAAGTACGTGGTGATTTCCGAGAAAATCGACAAGTGGTAGAATGCGGCGGATTCGATCGCCGGCAGGCTCGGGAGCAGGAGCATTTCCATCGTGCTTCGGATGTTGCCGGCGATGGACATGACGCCCAGCGGGATGAGATAGGCGAGGAAGACTTTCCGGTCTTCCTTCCAGTAGGGTTCGCAGCGGATTTTGCGTCCGAACTTGCGCATCAGATCGACCGTCGACAGGCCGATGGTGAGCAGCGGCCCCGTGCTCTGGCCGGCGAAGTAGCCGGTGAGGCCGCGGATCGGCAGCGTGACGAGCATCACGGCCAGGCGCAGCGGCGGGGTGAGCATGCCGATGGCCGCGTAGCTGGTGAACCGCTTCAGGCCGCGCATCGCCTCGGTGAAGATCGGCGTGACGGCGCCCAGGATGCTCGTGAAGACGATCATCATGGCGAGGCGCCCGTTCGTGATGCGCATGAGCTTGAAGGTCGACGGCATGACGAGCCATGCCGCGACGAACGTCAGCGGCGAGGCGATGATTGCAAAAAGGGCGGCGTCCCGCAAAAGCGACTTCACTTTGCCGTGCTCGCCGTTTGCCGCGTGGGTGTTGAGCAGCTTCGTGAACGGCGTGATGAGCAGCCCGATCGGCAGGCCGAGCAGCGTGCCGACCTGCATGAGCGGCTTCAACGAGCCCAGCTCCTCCATGGGCACGTAGCGCGGCACGAGCCAGACGCCGATGAAGGCGTTGATCACGTCCCCGAAGCGCTGGACCAGGAAGATGATCAGCGTGTACCACCAGAGGGGACCGAGCTTGGTGCGGAGGTTGCCGAGTTGCATGGGGGATGGGAGAATTACGAATTACAAATTACAAAATTACGAATTACTTTGTCGGAGAGAGCGGCTAGCGGCTAGCGGCTAGTGCCGGAGGGCAGCTTTGTCGTGAACTTTGTCGGGAGCTTTGTCGGAGAAAGCGGCTAGCGGCTAGCGGCTAGTGCCGGAGGGCAGCTTTGTCGTGAACTTTGTCGGGAGCTTTGTCGGAGAGAGCGGCTAGGGGCCAGAGATTTTAGATTTGTGATTTGTGATTTGTGATTTGCCGGAGGGCGACTTTGGACTTTGGACTTTGGACTTTGGACTAAATGTGGCACTAGCGACTAACGACTAGCGACTAGCGGCTTGGGATTGGGGTTCTGGGGGCGAGGCGAGCGCACGGGCGGTGAGGGGGAGGTCGGGGTCGCGCGCGCCCATGGTGACGATGATGTCGCCGGGCGCGGCCGTGGCGTCGATGCGCTCGATGAGGGACGGATGATCCGGGACGAGCTCGCACGTTGCGCCGGCCTCCAGCAAGGCGTCCCGAAGCGTGTCGGATTGGATGGTGCGCGCCGCCGTTCCGCCGGCGTCGAACACGGGCAGCAGGAAGAGGATGTCGTCGGGGCGCAGGGTTTCGGCGAACATCGCGACGAGCGCGTCGAACATCTTTTTGAGCGGGCCGTAGCCGTGCGGCCGCCAGATCGCCAGCGTGCGCGCCGAGCGAGATTGGAGCGTGCGGAGCGCGGCGCGGATTTTCTCGGGGTTGTGCGCGTATTCATCGATGACGCGCACGCCGTCGGGGCGCGTGCCGACAAGCTCCATCCGCCGCGAGATTCCGCGGAACGAGGCGAGCGCCCGCGCCGACGCCTCGGCCGGGACGCCGAGGATTTCCGCCATCCGCGCCGCCTGCCAGGCGTTGACGGCGTTGTGGCGGCCGGGCAGGGGCAGGGTGACGACGCTGCCGCGGAATGTGAACGTGCAAGCCCAGTCGAGTTCCTGGATGTCCGGGACGGGTTCGGCGTCGTGGCGTCCGTCGAGGCTGGCGCCGGAGACTTGCGCGAGGAAGGCGTCGAAGAGCGCGTGGGATTCTTCGAGGGGGAAGTGGTCGGCCGAGCAGTTCGAGACGAGGGCGTGCGCGGGGCGGAAGTTGAGCAGCGAGCGGTCGCTTTCATCGACTTCGACCACGCAGAAGGAACCGGAACCGCGCCGCACGGCGCCGGTTCGCGATTCGGAGCGCCAGTTGACGCAGGGTGCGCCGTTGACGACGGCGGGGTCGAGCCCGGCGACGTCGAGGATGTGCCCGAGCATCCCGGTGATCGTCGATTTGCCGCAGGTGCCGGCGATGGCGACGAGCGTCCGGTCGGCGAGGGCGGCCGCGAGCGCCTGCGAGCGGTGGACGACCGGGACGCCGCAGGCGGCCGCGGCGGCGAGGTCGGGGTTGTCGGCTTCGATCGCCGAGCTGGCGACGACGGCGGCGAGGTCGCTTGCAACGCCCGAGCCATCCTGCGGATGGATTCGGGCGCCTTGGCGGCGGAGGATGTCGAGCACGGGCAGCGGGTGCCCCTGGTCGAGGAAGCGTTCGGACCCTGACACGACGGCGCCGGTGTCGAGCAAGGCTTCGGCGAGCGCCGACATGCCGACGCCGCCGATCCCGACGAGGTGGTAGCGGTTCACGGCGGCGTGGCGAAGTTGCTGGTCAGAGTTGGAAGTCATGACGGAGGCCTCTCCCGATTGGCGGGCGATGGGCTTGAATGCGAAGCCTGCAAAATGTGGCGAATGAAGACAGGCGGAAGTATACCGCATTGCCCGCCAGCGGGCAACCCGTCCTTGCTCTCCCTGTCCCCAAGCTGTCTCCAAGAGGATTGAGGAAGAAACCGGAAAACCATAATATTTGGGGCAGCCCCCCCCAAAAAAAACCTTCATGCTTTTTCCTCGTCTCGCTTCGCGTCTTTGTGTTATACTATTTGAAAAGAAAATGCCCATTGCTTGCCCGAGGGGGCTGCGTTTGATTGGCTTGGTCGTTTGCGATGCAATAAAACTAAGGAATGCACCATGAAACATCTCAAAGCATTGGCTTGTCTGGCGATTGCGTTTTCCGCAACGGCGCTCGTCGGCGCCCAAGCGGGCGAGCAACTTCTGAATCTCCCGCCACCGCCCAAAGGCGGGCGGTTCGTGACGCCCCAGGACCTCGTTTGGCCCGAAAAGCCGGGCGAGGCCGACATCTGCCTTTGGGCCGACGACAAGTTCGCCGCCTGCTGCATCACGATCGACGACAACTGCCAGCCAGACCACGCGTGGTGGCTCAAGCTGGCCGACGAGCTCGGCATTCGGCTGACCTGGTTCGTCATTACCGACAACGTCGTCAAGAACGCGGGCCGCAAAGGGACGTTTCAAGGCTGCTGGGAGGAGTGGCAGGCGCTCGCCGATGCCGGGCATTCGATCCAAAGCCATACGACCAACCACCGCTCCGATCCGCCGGAGAAAAACCGCACGCCCGACACGACGTTGCTCACCGAAGCGGAACTCTCGGCCATGTACCGCGATTCGCTTGCCGTGATCAACGCGAACATCACGAACAACGTCGCCTGCTGCATTGCGTATCCATCCGGCGACGCTCATCCGGATGTCCTCGCGAAGCACGCCATCGCCGCGCGCGGCGTTTACGGCGTGCCCAGTTGCGCAAACGCCATCAACTACCTCTGCACGAACAAGGGGTCCGGCGATCCCGCCTACACCGACATCGTGTTGGAGGGCGCCACGGATCGCGGGCCGACGTGGCTCCGCAGCAAGAAAGAGCTCAAGCGCGGGCTCAACATCGTCCTCTATCATTTGGTCCATGCCGGACGCAGCGACGAAGAAAGGGCTAAAAACGCCGCGCAAGCCGAGGCGGAGGTGCGCCATGTCGCCTCGCAGAAGGATCGCCTGTGGGTCGACACCTTTGACCGCGTGATGAAGTACGGGCAGGAGCGCGACAGCGCGACGCTGAGCGTTCTCGAAAACACCCCGAGAAAGATTGTCCTTGAGGTGAAGGATCGCATGGACGACACGTTTTTCGACTTCCCGCTGACGGTCAAGGTGCGGCTGCCCGATGCCTGGACGTCCGTCAAGTCCACGCAGGACGGGAAGCCCGTCAAAACCCGGATTGTCGAACACGCCGATGCGCGTTTTGCGCTCGTTCCTGTCGTTCCTGATCGCGGCGAGGTTGTCTTGGCGCCTTGAGAGACGCTATGACGACTTGGGAAAAGCGAGAGGTTAGTTTTTTGGGGTCTGTCCCCTATTTCTTTCTAATCTTGTCTTGAAGAAAAGTTCGAGATTATAGGAAGCGGCAGGGGCGACGGATGCTTGATGGCGGGTGGCAGAGTGTTGACTCTGGCACTAGCGCGGATGCGCCCCAGTCACTACCCTGCAAGCAATAATCTCTAAACCTTCTTCAAGTCAAGATTATAGCGGGTGGCAGGGTGCGGACGAGAAGGGCGAAGGCGAGAGCGGGGCGGCGAGTCTCGCGTGGGAAATGGACGGAGCGGTCGTCCCCAGCTAGCCGAGGACGGCGTCGCCCCACCTGCTTCGCATCCCACGCTCGCGATCATTTGGACGCATGGGATCGACAAAGTTTGCCACTAGGAGCCGATGGGGACTGTCCCCAATTGCCCTCAATTGCCCTTGCCTTCTCGTCACATATTCGAATATGTGACTCCGGGGCGCCGGAAGGCAAGTGCGGCGCAGGCAAGCGGCACTGGTGCGGATCTCTTTAATCTTGAAAACTTCTTCAAGATTATTGAGCCCGCACCCTGCCACGCCCAGCGAACGGCCACGCCGAGACGGCAGTCTCCAGCGTGTCGGCTATAGGTTCACCCATTGTGGGTCGTGTCCCGCCGAGACTGCGGTCTCCTGAAAGTCCTCCTCGTCCGCCCCGTCCACCAGCTTCCCCTTGGCGGGCTTCGGCGTGAGGAAGGTTTCACGCAAAGGGCGCAAAGCCCGCAAGGGCTGGAGCGGCTTCGCCGAGTGGGAATGGCCACGAAAAACACAGGCCGCTTTGCGGCAGGGGCTAGTCGCTAGAGGCTAGTGCCGAAGCGGCTTCGCCGAGTGGTTTTTGTCCACAGAAGGCACGGAAATGCACAGCAACCAATCCTGTCAATCCTGTAATCTTGTCCAACAAATTTCGCATGCCGAGATGTGCAGGCAAACGTGCGCAGGCAGCGGGACTATTCGGTTTTGCTCTTTTTCGGTGCGGCTCGCTTGGCAGGCTTCGGAGTGGAAGCCGTCTTGGCTTTCGGCGTGGCTGGTGCTTTCCTTGGCTTCGACACAGGTTCCGATGCGGGTTCCGCCTTGGCCTTTGACGAGGCAGCCGCTTTCTTGGTCGCCGCCTTGGCCTTTGCAGGCACCTTCTTGGCCGTCTTCGAGGCCGCCTTTTTCGGGGCGGCGCGTTGGGCCGGCTTGGCGGGTTTCGCGGACGTCGTCGGCTGCTCTGCCGAGGGCGCGGGTTCGTGAGTTGGCACGGGCGCAGGGGAGGGTGCGGACTCCGCCACGGCGAGGGTGGCGCCGGTGTCGAAATCGACGCCGAAGACATCGGAAAGCTGCGATTCGTCGATCTCGGAGGCGACGCCTTCCGTCAGCGCATCGACGGCGTCGGCGGTGACGAGCTCGTTCTGGTCGACGCCGCGAAGCACGAAGAAAAGCGAGGGGTCGGTGTCGAGGCGCGCGCCGATGCCGTAGAGCGCCGCCGCAAGGTGCTTGCAAAGGCCCGCCCAGTCGGGGCAGGAGCAGTCCATCTTGATCTCGTCGGGCGACGGGAAGATGCCGTTGTCGCGGTCGCAGAGCACCGCGAGCGTCTCCGCCGAGAGCTTGCCCTGGATGAGCGCGACAAGCGAATCGATCTTGCCGAGGCAGCGCTTCTTGAGCGCCTCCCAGCGCGACGGTGCAAGCGGGGCGATCGTGATTTTGATCTTGTACGGGCTTCGCGAACTGCCGCAGACGAGGGCGGTCGCTTCGCCTTTGGCGATCTGCAAGTCGATGACCGCGCCGCTGCGCACGTAGGTGCGGCCGCGGGGGAGGCGGTTGGAGAAGTCCTGGTAGGACTCGATGTTGTCGCACCACGCCTTGCCCCAGAAGGTCCTGGCAATGGTGCGTCCTTCAAGGACGATGGGGGAAAGCGCGGCGCCCCCCTTCTTCGCGAGCCTGGCGGCGGTCGCTTCGGCCTTGGCCTTGCGTTCGCCAACGGTGACGTAATCGGGGAAGCGGGAGTAGCTGTCGTAGTAGTAGCAACCGTAGCGTGACATGTCGGTTAGTTCTCCAGGGTGGCGAGATCGAGTTGGACGAAGCGGACAAGCTCGTCGTTGGACATTTCAGTGAGGAGTTTCTCGGTGCCGTCGGCGAGCAGGGCGTCGGCGAGCTCCTGCTTGTCGGCGATGAGCGCGTCGATCTTCTCTTCGAGCGTGCCGCGGCAGACGAACTTGTGGATGAGGACGTTGCGCTTCTGGCCGATGCGGTAGGCGCGGTCGGAAGCCTGGTTCTCGACGGCGGGGTTCCACCAGCGGTCGAAGTGGACGACGTGGCTGGCGGCGGTGAGGTTGAGCCCCGTGCCGGCGGCCTTGAGCGAGAGCACGAAGAACGGCGGGCCGTCGTCGGACTGGAAGTCCGCGACGAGGCGGGCGCGCCGCTTGACGGGCGTGCCGCCGTGGAGGACGAGCCCGGGGCGGCCGAAGCAGCGGGCGAGGTGGTCGTGCAGCGGATCGGTCATCTCGCGGAACTGGGTGAAGACGAGCAGCTTCTCCTGGCGCGCGGCGATGGGTTCGACGAGTTCGGCGAGGCGGTCGAACTTGCCGCTGGCGGCGGGGTCGTAGTCGCCGGTGCCGATGCATTGGGCGGGGTGGTTGCAGATCTGCTTGAACTGCATCAGATAGGCGAGGATGATGCCGCGCCGCTGGATGCCGTCCAGCGTCCGGAGGTCGCGGGCGAGCGACGCGACCGCCTGCTCGTAGAGCGCGGCCTGCGTCTTGGAAAGCGTGCACCAGGCCTGCATCTCGGTCTTGTCAGGGAGGTCGGCGATGATGGACTTGTCGGACTTGAGGCGGCGCAGGATGAACGGGCGCGTGAGGCGGCGCAGCGGCGCGTAGTTGCGCGCGCCGTCGGCGCCGGCGAGCTTTTTCTGGAATTCGGCGAACGCCTTGGCGCTGCCGAGGAGGCCGGGGTTGGTGAAGTCGAAGATGCTCCAGAGGTCCGAAAGGCGGTTCTCGACGGGCGTGCCGGTGAGCGCAACGCGGCGGTCGCCGCGCAGGCGACGGACGGCGCGGCTCTGGCGGGAGTTCGGGTTCTTGATCGCCTGGGCTTCGTCGGCGATCACGGCGGGGAACTCGACCTCGGCGAGCGCCGGGGTGCGCACGACCATGCCGTAGGTGATCAAGGCGATGTCGTGGCCGGCGAGAAACGCCTCGGGGTCGCGCGCCATCGCCTCCATGTCCGCCTTGCCGAGGACGGAGGGGTGGAGCGTGACGAGCTTCAAGTCGGGCGTGAACCGCGCGCTTTCCGCGCGCCAGTTGGCGAGCAGCGTCGCGGGCAGGACGAGCAGCGCGGGGAGGTCGGCGAGCAGGCCGGCGCGCTTCCAGAGCGTGACGAGCGCGAGCACCTGCAACGTCTTGCCGAGGCCCATGTCGTCCGCCAGGCACGGCCCCATGCCGAGGGCGGTGGTGCGCCAGAGGTATTTGACGCCGTCGAGCTGGTAGTGGCGGAGCGTGTCGCGCAGCGCATCGGGGAGCGCGGGGAGCGCGATGTCGCCCGGCGCGAGCAGGTCGGCGAGCATGCGCCGGAGCTCCGGCCCGGGCTCGAAGCGCAGGACGTCGCCCGCGTCGGCGGCGTCGCCGCCGCCCGCGAACCCGGCGTCGACGCCCGCCAGGAGGCGCAGCCCCTTGATCATCGAAATGCCCTCGGCGCGGGCGAGCCGCTGCGCGTCCTTCCACTGGGCGAGGACGGCGGCGATCTTCTCGGGGTCGGCCACGACCCATTCGCCCCGGATGCGCACCAGCCCGCCGGCGGCGTGGAGAAGCTGCTGGATTTCCGATTCGGTGAGCGCGTCGCCGCCGATGGAGACGGAGACCGAGTAGTCGAGGAGCGCATGGGCGCCGAGGCGGTTCTTGTCGTTCGCTTCGAGCGAGACGGTGACGGCCGCCTTGGGCGGCCCGGCCTTCCAGAGGTTGGCGAGGCGGACGAGGATGTTCGCCTCCTCGAAGGCGGGGATGTCCTGCAGGAAGCGGTAGGCCTGCGTCGGCGTCCACGCGGCGGGCTTGAAGATGGCGCGCGTCTCCCAAAGCTCGCGCACGAGACCGCTCGTCTCGGCGGCCTTCTGGATGGGCGCGAGCAGCGCATTGAGGGCGGGACGGTTGTCGGCGTAGGCCTTCAGCGCCGAGGCGAGCGGCAGGTGGCGCGGACGGTCGCCTTCGCCGAGGCGGTGGATGAAGCTCGCCATGAAGGCGAACGGGTGGGTGCCGTCGGGGTCGTTCTTGTTTTCGGCGAGGTGGAAGCTGATCTTGCCGACGTGCTTCCAGTTCGGGCCGAGGGAGCGGAGGAAGTCCGTGGGCGAGCCGCCGGCCTCCGCGCAGGCGGCCTCGATCGCCGCTTCGAGCTCGCGGAGCAGCGACAGGAGGAACTCCGCCGTCAGGTACTCGCCGCCGACGAGCGGCGGCGCTTCGAGCGCCGTGAAGGCGAGCTCGCCGAGCGAAGGGCGGATCGCCTCGAACGTCTCGGCGAGGCTCCGCGCGTCCGACTCCCCGGCGGCGCAGAGGCGCACGGCACAGTCGCGGGCGAAACGGCGAAAATAGGCGACGGAGGGGCTGGGCGCCTCCTGGGACGGCACGCCCTTGAGCAGCGAAAGCAGCCCCAGGCCGTTGCCGTTGTCGAAGCGGCTCCCCTCCGTCTCCCGGAGCTTCAGTTGCGGCGTGATGAAGATGTCGTTCATCGCGCTCCCGCCCCTCCTAGGGAAGCTGAACGTAAAAACTTCATATTCTCAGCATGCAACGGGTAAACTTTCTTTCTTTAACTGATGTCCTCCGTCTCGCATGCCAAATGAGTCTCTCATAAACCGGAAGCATTTCGCAAGGGTTTTTTCATTACAGCGCAAAAAAAATGTGACTCCGAGGCGCCGGAAGGCAAGTGCGGCGCAGACGAACGACGCGAGTGCGGGTTTCCGTAATCTTGAAAAACTTATTCAAGATTATAGCGGGTGGCAGAGTGCCCACCCTGGAAACGCGAGGTTCCGCACTCGCCCCGCAACCTGGAGCCAATGGGAGCCAATGGGGTCTGTCCCCAATATGCCCGTCCGCGAAAGCCTTGCACTCCTCGCTTTCCGGGTTCTTCTTGACGATGTCCTCCGTGTTGCGCTTGAGGTGGGCGTAGCAGTGCTGGATGTCCCCGCCGAAGCGGTTGTAGCCGCCGAAGCGATCCGCCAGCAGCGTCTCCTCCCCCGCGCGGCCTTCGCCAAGCGCCTCCCGGGCCACCGAGCCCGAGCGCGTGTCGCGCAGGAGGAAGACGCTGGTGTCGCGGGTGAAGAACCCCCGGGCGTAGCCGTTTGCGCCGTCGTTGCGCCAGCCCGTCTCGTCCGCGTGCTTGACGGCGGCGGCGCGGTACTGGCCCAGCAGCTTGTCCACTGCGGGGCGGCAGATTTCCGCCGGCGCGCGCATGCGCCCGAAAAGCGTGCCCGCCGGGACTTCCAGCTGGCGGGAGACGTGTCCCATCGTCAGCCCGTCGACGTGGTGCCACACGGCGGCCTGCGCCACCAGCCGGTTGGAAAGCGACGAACGGGGGAGCACGCCGGGCAGGCGGCTGCGATGCGTCTTGCCGCACCGCGGGCAGCGGCCTTCGCCGATGCGCACCAGCCGGGCCTTGCGACGCACGGGCTCGCAGTCGTACACGGTGCGCTCCCGCGCCCCCCAGTCCTCCAGCGCACACCCGCGGTCGGGGCAGGTCGCCGACGCGGGGAGCGTGTCGACGCCGGCGGCGTCCTCCTCGCCGACCGACGCGCGGCCGTGGCCTTCATGCCCCGGTTTCGCGCCGCCTCGCCTCGCCCGCCTCTCCGGCGTGGAGGAGGGCTTGACGAGGCGTTTCGAGGAAGGCGTGGACGAGCCGAAGGGCTCCTCCAAGGCCGTGCGCTCCTGCCGACGCAGCTTGGCCCTGAGCCGCTTGTTGTCTTCCCGGAGCCGGTCGATGGTCCGCTGCTTCTCCAGGCAGCCCTTGCAGTAGCTTAGATCCGGGGAGAGGCTTCTCGCCCTCATGGGGCGCGCCCCCGGCTGCGAAGCACCGCTTCGCGGCCAAGCCGGACAAGGGATTCCTCCAGCTTGCGGCCGTTCTCGATGGCCTGCCGGAGTTCGGCGACGAACTCGGGACGCACATGCATGCACCGGAGCCTGCCGCCTTCGCGGTAGGAGTAGATCGCGGCCGGGTGGCCGCGCCCCTCGGCGCAAGCCTTGCACCCTTTTCGCACGCAGGGCTTGCGGACTTCCGAAACCGAGCCCTTGGCCACGGGCCAAAGCTCGGCGACTTCCTTGAGGAACGCCTCTTTCAAGCCGGGCGTTTGCGGCATGGATTTCCGTTTCATGCGGGCATGTACAACATAATGCATACGACAATGCAAGCAAAAAAAACGCGGCGTCTCAAAATGCCTTGAAACGCCCAAGAAAAGCCGGCGGAGTGCGCCGTACCAAGACGCACCAACTCGCACTACCCCAGAAACTGACCGATTACCAAGCAAAAACTTTTTCTTGTTGACTTTCCACGACTCAATGATATAGGTTGTCGACCTGTGGGCGGCATACGTCGTAGCCAATAATTTACTCGGTTCGAGGTCTTTGTTCCGAAGCGTGGCTCTAGGTCTAGAACCTTTTTCGCGGTAGTTTTTCCGCAACGCTCTGACCTCCTTGACGATGCCGCCCGCCTTTCTCTCCATCTATGCCCCGCACCCGCGCCGCATCGGGTCGAGCCGATCGCGCAGGGCGTCGCCAAGCTGGTTGAAGCTGAGCACCAGCGCAAAGAGCGCCAGCGTCACAAAGGCGCCTTCCCACCAGACGCCCTGCCAGAGGCGGACTCGGGCATTGGCGATCATCACGCCCCAGGAGGGTTCGTTCTGGGCGCCGATGCCCAGAAAGCCCATGAACACCTCGGTGCCGACCGCCGCCGGAAACCGCAACGAAAACGCCACGACGATGACATGCGCCACGTTGGGCAGAATGTGTCGGAACATGATCCGCGCCGGACTGTACCCCAACGCCCGCGCCGCCTGGACGTAGCCGAGCCCGCGCTGTTTCATCGTCTCGCCGCGCACCGTGCGGTACACGCCGACCCACGTCGTCACGCTGATGCCCACATACACGCCCATCAGCCCCTTGCCCACGACGAGCGCGACCGCCAAAATCAGCAGCAGGGCCGGTATGGCCGCAACCGTCGTGGCCAGCCACGTGAACAGCACGTCCACCCGCCCTCCAAAATAGCCTGCCAGCAGCCCGAGCAACGCGCCAAAAGGCACCGCGATCAGCGACGTGACAATGCCGACGTGGAAGGCGATGCGCGCGCCTTGGATCAGGCGGCTGAACACATCGCGGCCCAGATTGTCGGTGCCCATCAGCGCCAGACGGCTTTCGCCCTGCGCGTCAACGACGCGCGACAGCGGCGGACGGTAGCGCTCGGCGAGGTTCACGGTGTTGTAGTCGGGCGTCTCGTCGCGCAGGCGATAGCGAGTCGCAGACACCTCGCCCCAGACTGCCGCGCAAAAGAAGACGGCGATCACGGCGAGGCTGATTCTGGCGCGCAGGCCGCAGCCGCCTGAGCGGCGTGAACGCTTTCCTGCCCCCTGCCCCCGGCCCCCCGGCCCTTCTCCTGTCGACACCGCATCAGGCATGATTCGCGCCTCGGGCATTGTTTTTCACATCGGCTTCCCCGGATGTGGTTTCGGCGGCCGCCGGAGACGCGGGATCGTTCATGCGTTTGACCTCGTTGACGAACTGGTCGACGTCCTCAAAGCGGCGATAGACCGAGGCGAAGCGAACGTAGGCCACTTGGTCCAGCTCGGCGAGGCAACGCATCACGCGCTCGCCGATGTCCGAGCTCGGCACCTCGAGATCGAAGTCGTTCTCGATCTGCTCGATGATCCTGTCGACCGTCCATTCGATCTTCTGCAGTGAAACGGGGCGTTTCTGGCAGGCGCGCGTAATGCCATTCAGCAACTTCTGGCGCGAAAACTCCTCCAGACGCCCATCCTGCTTGCGCACCATCAACGAATCCCGGAGGACTTCCTCGTAGGTGGTGAAGCGATGACCGCATTCCAGGCAGACACGACGACGGCGTATGGCCACGCCGCCCCGAACCGAACGGCTTTCGAGCACCTTGTCGTCTTCAGATCCGCATGCTGCGCACTTCATCGCATTACCAAACAAAAAAAATGGGGCGGAAAACGGGATTCGAACCCGCGACATTCAGAACCACAATCTGACGCTCTAACCAACTGAGCTACTTCCGCCACCAACAAAGGGCAGGATACCATATCCGCCGCCCAACTTGCAAGACTCTTTTTTTAGTGGCTGGGGGTTAAAAAATAACGCTTGCGATCTCTGCCAAGATCATGTATTCTCTTTGATCAAATGTGAGGAAGACTTGTGCCCAGACACTGCGGTTCAGGTTCTCGCATCCGGGCGCGAGCCCGAAATTCACACGCAAAACACGGAAAACAACCATGAAAAGAACACTCATCGCAGCAGCCTTGATTGCTGGAGCACTGTCCGCACAAGCGGCCTTTGTCTGCTCCGACGACATCTACGGGATCATCAACATCCCGATCGAAGAAGGCTACAACGCCATTGGCGTCAACCTGCTTCCCATGCCCGGCGCCGGCTCCTCCATCGCCGACGTCGTGATTCCGGACGGCCTTGCCGCCGGAACCGATCTCACAACGGCAGACAACCTCAGCGTCTGGAACGGCGAAGGCTACACGGACTACTGGTATGCCGGCAACGGCGTCTGGACGCCGGTCGATGGCTCGTCGCCCGTCCCGGCGGCGACCCTCGGCACCGCCGCCTGGATCAAGCGCAAGGCCGGCGAAGGCGCGCTCACGATCTACCAGGTCGGCCAAGTCGTCGCCGCAGCCACCAACATCGCCGTCAATGCGGGGAACACCTTCATCGCCAACCCCTACCCGGTCGCCACCGAACTGAACGGCGGCAACCTGCTCTGGGACGGCACATGCGTCGCGACCGGCAAGACGCGGCAGAACAAAGCCGACCTCATCCGCATGTGGAACGGCACCGGCTACACCACATTCTGGTATTGCACACATCCGACGTATCCGACGAATCCCGCCTACACGGGATGGAAGCACGGAAACGACATCGTGAACGTCACGATTCCGGCCGGCGCAGGCTTCTGGTTCCACCGCCGCGGAACGGGCGATGCGCCGATCCCGACCAGCGACCCCTTCTAGCCCGTCTCGTGAACCCCATATTCCCATCAAGGAACTCAACGAAAATGAAAAAGCTTCTTTCTGCAACAATCCTGGCCGCATTGCTTTGCGGACATGTCGGCGCCATCGGAATCGAATGGAGCGTCGACGCCCTGTACTTGGAAAATGCATCCGGGAGCCAAGCGCTCGCGGACGCCGACACCTATGGCACGACGCCGCTCACGCAGTATGTGCTGCGCCTCGTGTACATCGGGGACAACACGCTTGCCAACGTCTCCTACGGCACGTTCCAAAACGTCACGCCGCAAACCGTCGTCAGCACGGGCACGCTTGGCACGATGCCGGACGACGCCGGCTATGTCTTTGGCGACGCCAACGCCACACAGGCCGGCAACTACGTCCTCCTGCTCTACAACAACCACGGCGGGTACTACGCCTTGTCCGACACTGTTGGCGGCGCGGCCTCAAGCGCTTCGATCATCAACATCACGCAAGACCAGGCCGACAATCCAATCGCCCAGCCGATCGAGTGGACGGTCGCCAGCAACGTCTATCGCGGCGCGCTCGTCCCCGAGCCCGGCACGGCCGCCCTCGCCCTTGCGGGTCTCGCGCTGTTGATCCGCCGCCGCAAGTAGCGCGGTTTCCCTCCAATCCGTTCAAACCCCAAGCCGCATTGCCCACCCGTGCAGTGCGGCTTTTCAGCATCAAACGCGAGCGCATGAAGACTTTCCACGCATTTCTCGGTGCCCTGCTCCTCCTGGCCGGCTCCGCCGCAGGCGAAATCTACGTCAACCTGCATTGGCAGACCGGCGCGAAGGGATCCAACAAGCTCGTCATCGGCTCAAGCCCGACGACCGCCGAGACGTTCACCAACGCCTACACGCTCCATCTCGCCGAACTCGCCATGGACGGCGACTGGAGCTACACGCCCGAACGGGGCTACAGCCCCTTCAAGCTCGTCAACGCCGGAACCCACAGCGTCGTAACCAACGGCATCGTTGCAGGCGTCCACCGCCTCCTGGCCTGCGAGGAGAATTCCGACCTCCAATTCATCATGGTGCTCCATGAACATGCCACCGGACGGTATTTCCACCTTTCCGAAACACCGGGCGGAGGCCCCATCGACGTCTATGACATCGGCGAGCTGGATCCCACCTTCCCCTACTTCCCCGATGCTTTCGCCTATCGCCCCGAATCCTCCTCCGGATTCTTTTACAAGGGAACGGAAATCCCGCCGTTCTGCGGGTGGCTCGCGGAGCACGGGCTCGTCGAGGCCGATCTCGCCGGACTCGACGCCAATCTCGTGAACGCCGCGTTCGCCATCGGCGCGAACCCCACCAACTTCACCGGCCTCGCGCTCTCCATTGACAGCGTCGTCTTCAATTCGACCTCCATCACCGGCGCGTTTTCCTTCGTCGCGCGCGACGGCGCCCACGCCGCCACGTCCGTCACAAACCTCAACGGCGACGCCATGCTCCTCCTGGTCGGCTCGCCAACGCCCGGCGGAGACGAGGACGGCCTTCCCGCCTCCTTCGACCTCGGCAACGGCACGTTCCACTGTACGGACGGCGCCACGAACGCAACCCGGTTCCTGCGCTTGAAATTCGCCATTCCCGATGTCTGGTAGCCCCCCATGAACCGTTTCTACGACAATTCCGCCACCCGACGCTTCAGCTTCCCGTCTGTGATGCACGCCGCCGCCTTTGTTTGCGCATTGCTCAACATCGTGCTCAGCCCGTGGTGCTTCGGCTCCTGGGAGATGTGGTGGTTCTGGCCCATGGCCGCCCTTCTCTTCGCCGGCTGCCTCTTCGCCGGAATCGGCACGCTTCTCGAAGCCATCATGATAGACGATCGCGACGACACCCCGCGGTCGGACCGCCCTCCGCTTGCCTGGTCCGCCATCATCGCCGCCGTTGCGTTCGTTCCCTTTCTCGTCTATGCCCTGGTCCGCGCACATTTCCCGTCCGCGCCCGGGCTGCCGCTCGTGGCCATGGAGACGGAGCGGAGCCTGCTGCTTTTCTTCACCCCGGCCGCGCTTGCGTTGATCATGGCGCTTTCCTTCACCCGGCGCCGTCTTGCCGTGGCGGCTTGGATCGTGTTCGCCAACATCACAATCATCGCCATCTACGCCATTGTCGGCACCCTCGCGGGCTACGTGGACTACGTGCTCTGGGTGGAAAGCCCCTGGACTTACGGTGGACGCGCCAAGGCCGTCTTCTTCTGTCCCAACCACCTTTCCGCCTACATGAATCTGGGAATCTGCCTTGCCCTCGCGCTCGTTTTCGCTCCGCGCACGGGCTGGCGCGTCAAGGTGGTCGCCGTTCTCGCCGCCTTTGCCATGGCGTGGGCGGACTTCCTCACCCTCTCGCGCGGCGGCCTCGCTTCGCTCCTGCTGGGGCTGGCCATCGGCCTGCCCATCCTCGCCATGCGCGGCCGACAACTCTGGGCGCGCCTGCTCGCGCCGATCCTTCTTGCGGCCTCCCTCGCTGGAGCCGTCTTCGCGATCTGGCACATCCCCAACCCCCTGATGGAGCGCGTCAGCGCACACCCTCTTTACAAGAGCGTCGCTGAAAACTGGGGCGCGCCGGAGTTGAAGACGCGCATTCACGATTCATTTTGGTACAGCTTCGACCGCGGCACCTACATCCAATCGGCGCTGCGCGCCTGGAAGAGCAATCCCGTCTGGGGCATTGGCCCCGGACAGCATTCCAACCGCTGGCAGGAGTTCAACCCCACCGACCCCGGCGTCCCCCCTGTCGATGGCGACCCGGCCACGATGAAGCGCCCCCGCTACGTCAACTACACCCAGCACCTCTACGAAGTCCATAGCGACTGGACGCAGCTTCTCGAAGAATACGGCGTTGTCGGCTTCGTCCTCTTCGCGATCCCGATCCTCATCCTCTTTGTCGTCCTTTGCTTTGCGCAATCCAGCATGAATGCGGATGCGCCGCGTCCGGCCGGCGTGTCGTCGCCGGCAATCCTCCGTGCCCTGCCTCTCGCCGCGCTGTTGGCATTCATTGTGATGTCCATTCATTCGCTCGGCGACTTCAGCTTCCAAATGCCCTCGATCACCTGGCTCTTCACGTTCCTCGCCGCAGGCGGCGTCCTTTCTGCCACTCGAAGCGATGAGTGATGAGGAATGAACGAAGTGGATCAAACGAAGGCTGCGAAGGCAAACGACTCTTCGTGGTGGAGGATCACGTGCTTTTACGTGCCGTTGGCGATCCAGGCGTTTTCCCAGAGTCTGACGCATTTGCTCGTGGCGAGCGTCGTGTCGCATGGCCCCCTGGGGGCCCAGGAGCAGGCCGCCTTTGCCCAGGGCAATTCGTTGCTGTTTTTGCTTGGGGCGTTGGGCAGCGGGATGGTGACCACGGGCATGGTCTTCGGCCGGAGTCGCACGGGCATGGAAAATTTCTATCGGTTGAATCTGCGCATCGCCGCCCTCGTCGCCCTTTTGCAAGCTCTCATCTGCGTCGAGCCCTTTGCGTACATCATGTTCGCTTTCGTTCTCAAGTTGGAAGGGGATCTGGCCCAGGTTGCCAGGATGACGACGTTGCTCGGCATTCCCATGCAATCTCTCTTTTTCATCCGCAATCGCTCCACCGCGCTGCTCTACAACGAGAAGCGAAGCGGACTCTCCAACACGGCCACGATGGCGCGGATCGGGATCACGGCCGTCCTGTCCACGATTTTCGTCAAAGTGGGGCTCACGGGTTATTTCTGGGGCGCCGTGGCGATGACGTTGCCGCTGGTCGCCGAGACGGTGATCGCCGAGAAGCTTTCGCGTCCGTTCCTTCTGGCGCTTCCGGATGACGACACGTGCGAAAAGGCGCCGATACCCAAGCAGCTTCGCTTCACCATCCCGCTGTCGATGGGCGGGACCATGCTGGCGCTTTCGGGGGTCATGGTCGGCGTCTTTCTCGCCCGTGTCGACGAGGGCGTGTACACGCTGCCCGTCCATTACATCATGATGGGCGTCATCAACCCCATCGGTTTCGCCGCGATGCGCACGCAGGCCGTGACGATCGCCTTCCCGCCGGCGATCTGTCCGCGTCGGCGCCTGCGTTTGTTCTGCTTTGCCGTCGGCCTGACGCTCTCGTTGGTGCCGTTGCTGTTCACGATGCCTTCCGTGGCGCGTTGGTATTTCGGCAAGGTGCAGAACCTCGACGCCACGGGCATCCGGATGGCGGCGCAGGCGATGGCCGTCGTGGCGATCATTCCGCTCTTGCAGGCGCTCCGCGGCCATGCCGAGGGGATGGCCGCGCTGCGGCGTCGGCCCAATGCGATCATGGCCGGCCAGGCGATGTACCTGGCGACGATCGTGATTCTGCTCTTCGCCTTGCTGGAGACGCGGATTCTGCCGGGCTACCTGATGGGCGGCGTCTCGATCATGGCGGCCATCGCGATGTCCCAGATCACCGTCCGGGCGGCGCTCGTCTGGAACGATTTCGAAGACGCCTACGGCGCCCAGGCCCGGCGCGCGCCGGGAGTCACGGGGCAGCAGCGGTGACCGCCGCTTTCGCTTCGTGGTAGGAGTTGCGGAAGAAGAGGGTCCATTCGCGCATGGCTTCCATGGCGTCGGAGCCGGTGGCTTCGCCCGCGGTCTTCCAGGTGATGGGGACGGGGCGGTCGGGGAGGCGTTCGAGGAGGGCCGCGGCCTCGGGGTTCGCCTCGGGGCCGCCGGCGTCGGCGACGGCCTTCCAGGCGGCGCGCAGCTCCTGGCCGGCGTCCATGCACATGACGCGGACGAGCTGGCGGAAGAAGCCGAAATGCGAGGCGGTCCAGCGCGGCTGGTATTCAAACGCGCCGGCAAGGTGGTAGGCGTCGACGGCGGGGTCGAGGAGGTCGTCGGACGTGTGGCGGGCGTGCTCCTCGGCGCGCGCCTGCACGGCGGGGTGCTCGGCGTCCGGGTAGAAGTCGCGGCGCACGGGCAGCCGGCGCAAGGCGGACTTCCGCGGGCCGCCGGGCGTGCCGGGGCGGTAGTTCCAGAGCTTCTGGCCGTCCTCCGAGAGCACGTATTCCAGGAAGCGGCGGGCGATCTCGGGGTGCGGCGCGCCGCGCAGCAGGCTGATCGGGTCGCCGCTGATGCTGGAGCCGCCAAGCGGCGTCACGTAGAGCAGCCGCGTCTGGCCGTTGACCGTCGTCACTTCGGCCTGCACGCGCGAATAGAAGTCGATCGAGATGCCGGCGGCGGCGTCGCCGGAGGCGACGTCGACCGGGACCTTGCCGGCGCCGTCGGTGAAGTAGCGCGCGTTGGCGCCGATGCGCTGCACGAGGTGGATGCCGGCGAGCCAGCCGCGCTCGACGTCGTCCTGGTAGCGCGTCGGGACGCCCTCGGGCATGACGCCGGGCGGGAGCTTGGCGGCGGCGATGCGCGCTTCGAAGTCGTGGATCTGCCCGGGCGTCCAGCCGGAGGCGAGGACTTCGCGGCGGCATTCGGAGTGGATGATCATTTCGAAGGCCTTGGCGATGGAGCCGGACTTCGTGGGGTCGGTGACGCCGATCTGGCCGAAGTAGCGCGGATCCGCCAGGTCGCGCCACTGGACGGGCTGGCGCGCGATGCCGAGATCCTTGAGGCGGTCGGGGTTGGAGCAGATGCCGAAGCCGGAGAGCGCGGCGCTGAAGAAGACGGGCGAGCGCCAGTCTTCGCCGCCCCGCCCTTCGGGGAGCATTTCGACGCCGTCGGCGTCGGCCAGGACGCCTTCGGGGGGCTGGTCGGCCGGCCACGGGGCGACCGTGAAGCCCTGGCGCGCGGCGGAGGAATGGTCGTAGACCCCGCCGCCGAAGAAGACGTCGATGAGGGTCGTGTAGTCGTTCGCGTCGTCGTGGGCGCGGAAGTCCGCCCAGACCTCGGCGAGGGCGGCGTCAGCGGGCTTGCGCTTCGCGACGGCGGCGTCGGCCGCGCCGTCGGGCCAGGGGAGGCCGGCGCGGCGGCGCCAGGCGCGGTAGGCGGCGACGTACTCGCCCTGGAGGTAGCGCATGATCTCGGTGGTGCCGCCGATGGCGCGCCAGTCGATGCGGACGGGCTGGCCGAAGCGCCGCTGGTGCCATTCGGAGAAGCCGAGGGCGAATTCGTCGCGGATGACGGCGATGTGCGGCGACACGACGACGAGCACCGGGTCGCCCTCCTTCCACTGGCCGACGGGGCGGTCGCGGCGGAAGATGAACGGCAGCGCGACGACGACGACGGCCGCGACGAGGATGAGGGCATTGCCGGTGGCGGAGGCGCACTTTTTCATTGCGGGAGGGCGACGACGTCGCGGGCGCGAACCCAGGCGGAGGCCGGGCGGGCTTCGTCGCGGGCGAGGATTTCGGGGTTGAGTTCGAAGATGGTCAGCGTGGCGGCGGCGCCGTCGGCGCCGGCGACGTCCATCTGGTGCTGGGCGGTTTCGCCCAGGTAGACGGTGCCGTGGATGGCGCCGTCGATGCGGAGGATGCCGTCGCCCTCCGGCGCAGGCCCGAGGTGGATGGCCTCGGGGCGGACGGAGAGCCTGGCGGCACGGCCCGGGTCGAAGGCGGCGCCGAAGAAAGCGGGGGGCAGGAAGTTGGTTTCGCCGATGAACGAGGCGACGAAGGCGCTGTCGGGCTTGCGATAGACCTCCAGCGGCGTGCCGATCTGCTCGAAGCGGCCGTCGCGCATGACGGCGAGGCGGTCGGCGATGGACAGCGCCTCCTTCTGGTCGTGGGTGACGTAGACGGCGGTGAGGCCGGCCTGCTTGCAGATGCGGCGGATTTCGACGCGCATCTCCAGGCGGAGCTTGGCGTCGAGGTTGGAGAGCGGCTCGTCGAGGAGCAGGCAGCGCGGCTGGACGACGAGCGCGCGCGCGAGGGCGATGCGCTGCTGCTGGCCGCCGGAGAGCTCGTTGGGCTTGCTGTCGGCGCGCGAGGCCATCTTGACGATGTCGAGCGCCTCGTGGACGCGGCGCTTCGTCTCGGCGGCCGGGACGCGGCGCATTTCGAGGCCGAAGGCGACGTTCTCGGCGAGCGTCATGTGGGGCCAGAGCGCGTAGCTCTGGAAGACCATCCCCGTGTCGCGCCGGTGCGGCGGCGTGTCGGTGACGTCGTCGCCCCCGATGAAGACGCGCCCCTCGTCCGGACGGTGGAAGCCGGCGATGTGGCGCAGGAGCGTCGTCTTGCCGCAGCCGCTGGGGCCGAGCAGGAAGAAGAGTTCGCCCGGGGCGATTTCGAGCGAGACCCGGTCGAGCGCCCGGGTTTCGCCGAAGGTCTTGGTGAGGTTCTGGATGGAGATGGAAACGGCCATGACAGGGTTCCGCATGAGTGGGGAGGGGCCATGCAGGCGGTTGATCGCAACCGCCGTAGTGGTAAAAAATGTGAACAAGTACAAGCCTACTACACAATGAGGCGAGAATCAATCGCGAACCTTCATTTTTTTGCTGGACTTTTCGTCGGCAATAGGTGTATTATCAAATTTGACCTGAAAGGTGGATACTGTCCAAATCGGGTCAACACCTTACTCAAACTGAAGTTCGGAGAGCAAAAAACCTATGAAAATCACGGACAAACTGTTGGCTTCGGCTGCTGTCCTGGCCATCTTCTTGTCGTCTTCGCTTGGCGGGACGACAAACAATTGGTTCACGGTCAACTTCAATGACTACACGGAAAACGCCGCCATCGCCGGCGTCTCGCAAACAGGCGGTGCCTGGACCAAGACCGGGGCGGACGCCTCGACGGTGACCAACCTGACCAGCCCCGCCCCCGCCAAGGGCATGGTCGGCAAGCTCGACACGCAAGGCGGGCAGCTCACCTGGGAGCCGACGTCGGCTTCCACAGAGAGCACTGTGCTCATCGACACGGACGTGTATCTCGTCGGCTCCGACGAGGCGCCCACGACCGTCGCGACGGGCGTGCAGACCGAGGTCTATCTGAAGAACAACCTCGACGCCAACTACGAAATCACGAGCTCCGTGCTCTGCGCGCATGTCAAAGACACGGTCGGCAACACGAACGCCTGGGTCGAGCTCGCCGGCGTGACCGTCGATCATCTGTCGTGGGTGACGCTGCGCATCGAGCTGGACTACAGCGGAACCTCCCCCAAGGTCAGCTTCTGGGTGGACAACACCCTGATGTACAAGGTTGGCGACAGCACGGCGACGTCCTTCGACGCAATGGATCCCGAGAAGACAAGCGTGACCTCGGTCTCCTTCATGGGCACCGGGTACATCGACAACTTCATCGGCCAGCAGGTTGCGGGTGGAGCGGCCTTCACCACTTACACGCAAGTGAACGGTGGCGAACCCGTGGCGGCGGGATCCTACAGCGTCTCGGATCAGAACATACTGTCCGTCAGTTTCGCCAGCAGCCTGAATGAAGGCGCGGACGTCCTTCAGTACGTCCAGCTCACGGACGACACTGGCAACTACGTCCGCACATACCGCACGTCCAATGGCAACGAAGCCGTATTCGATGTTTCCGGGTTTGCAGGAAACTACGTCATCACGGCCTACTATGGCGCCAACGTCCCGACCGTCGTGCCGGACGGTTACAAGCCCGCGGCTTCGGCCAAGGCCGAAGACAACATTCCCGCGGCGCAGGTCGTTGAGGACAAAGACACAAACGAGAAGTTCCTCCACGTGAACGTCGCGCCCGTCTCGGGCCTGTACTACACGCTGTTCGTCGGCACCGACAGCGTCGATCCTGAAGACCTGACTGCCGCCGCCGACAGCACGCTGGCGTATCCAGACGACGAGGACGACGAGGCCCTGGAACTCAAGATGCCGGCGCCTACGACGGCAAATGGCGTCAACCTCATCAAGATCTACGCATCGGACGGGTCCTACGACGCGAACGATCCCGCTCCTATCCCTCTTGCTCAGTAACCCGGAGCCACAATCAAAAGACGGCGGACCGCTTCGGCGATCCGCCGTCTTTTTCTAGCCCTCCGGCCCCCCTTGGCGTGGCAACGATGTTGAACCACGCCGGCGCAGAGCGCATATGCTTTCGCTCTTGACCTCACGCTTGCTTCCCTTTGCACTTGCTTCTTGCTTGCTTTTCTAAAAACCCAACCCCCAGCCCCTTTCCAATCCCTTTTTTCGACAAGGATTCATGCGATAATTGCGCCAATAAAACAGGATCATGCACCATGGCCTTCTCCCACGACTCCCCTTCCGCCGTTCGCGCTCGCGAACGTCTCTCTAAAATCCTCGACACGTCGCCGTTTTCACTGCTTCGCCCGCTTGATGACGAAGCCGCCTGGCGCGAAGCATTTGTCCGAACCGGATGCGATCCCGCCGAAGCCATCGCCAGTGGCGTTCGCGCTCTTGAAACTGCTGACTGGACGCCGATTCCGGATGATCTCTATCTTGAGTTCTCCCGGAATGGCAACCGTGTCAACTACCAGAACGCCCTCTCTGGGAAAACGGCGATTCTCAACGCCCTCTTGCTCGCTGAGTGCGCGGAACGCCAAGGGCGCTTTTTGCCCGCCATCATCGACGGCCTTGAATGTCTTTATCTCCAATCCAAGAGCTGGACGCTGCCTGCGCACGATCCCGGCACTGTCACGTTCCTCGGCACGTACGTCCACATCGATCTCGTCTCCGCCACGGCTGCCGCCAGACTGGCGGATTTGCTCGTGCCCTTCGGCGATCGCCTGCCTGCCGACGTCCGCGCCCGGAGTGTTGCTGCGATTCGCCGCCATGTTGCTGATCCCGTTCGCGCCACGCTTCGCGGCGAGCGTCCGGCCGACTTCTGGATGACCCACACGAACAACTGGAATGCGGTCTGCTGGGCCGGATGCCTCCGTGCATTTTTCGCCCTCGACTTGCCGCGCGAGGATAAAGTCGCCGTTGCGGCCGCCGCGATCGACAATGTCCCCGCCTTCTTCGAGAGCTTCCATGCGGACGGGATCTCCTCCGAAGGCCAGGGCTACTGGGGATACGGCTTCCACCATTACACATTGCTTGCCGAAGTCCTTCGCTTCGCAACCCATGGACAGATCGACCTTCTCGACGAGCCTTTCGCCCGCCTCTGCGCCCGCAACCCGGTCTATACCGCCATGCACGGCGCTGCCTACCCGACGTTCGCGGACATGGCCGTCAACATCCATCGGCACATCCTGCCGTTGACCGCCTGGCTCAACCGTCGGATGGGATGGGGGTTGGATCTGCCCATGCCGTCCACATCGCCATTGTCCGATATCGGCGCCCTCCATGCGTTTCATGCGGATGGACTGCCGTTTCTCAACGATCCGCTCCCGAGCGACGCCTTGCATGTCAGCCAGTTTCTACCGGGATCCGGCATCCTGGTCAGTCGCGCGCCGGACTGCGCCAAGCCGTTCGCGCTCGCCATCAAGGGCGGACACAACGGAGAGGACCACAATCACAACGACGTGGGCTCCTACTGCATCCTTTGGAATGGCGACTGGCTCGCTGCCGACCCCGGCGCCGAGACCTACACCCGCCGCACCTTCAGCGCCCGGCGTTATGTCAGCCCGCTGCTCAACAGCTTTGGCCATGCCGTGCCGCGACTCGGCTCCGGCGTGCTTCAATCGACTGGGGCCGACTTTTACGGGACGGTCGTTGAACACGCGCTGGAGCCAGACGCCGACTTCTACAGCCTTGACTTGGCGAAAGCCTATGAATTTCCACCGCTGACGAGCCTTCGCCGCAGTGTCGAAACCCGTCGCAAGGGCGACCAGGCGACCTTTGCGATCGACGACACGTTCGAGTACGATTCGCCCCAGGATTTCGAAACCGCTGTCGTTGTTTTTGGCGAAGCCGAGCGCATTTCGGAGGATGCGATCGAAATCCGCCGCTGGATCGGGGATCGCGCGGTCGTCCGTGTCGAGGCGTCTGCGCCTTGGGTTTTCTCGGCCGAGACACTCGACGCCGAACCAAATTCGCCGCATTACCCGCGTCCCACGCGCATGTCGATTCGCTTTGCCATGCCAATCGCTTCGGGTTTCGTGCGCGTGACGTTTTTCAGCGAAGGGGAGCCTTCGCTTCCGACAGCGATCGTCAGCGAGAAAACCGCGTGAAAAAAAGTCTTGCGCTTATGCATTTTTTTGTATTGACCTGCACCTCGGATAAAGTCTATAGTATTGGGGAAGGGCATAATAGGCTCATTCGGTCTGCAATGCCCTTGTTAAAAACAAACCAGGAGAAACAAATGAACATCAGCAAAACAGTGAAGGCATTTGCCATCGCGGCTGTTGTCGGATTGACCGCGCAAGTCGTTCAGGCCGCCCCTACAGAGTGGTGGAGTGAGGACTTCGACACCGTCGCCGACATGACTGCCTTGACAAACGTCAACTATTCAGCCGAAGGCCGGTGGACCACGGCTGAGGGCGATGAATCCGCCATCGACACCCAGCAGCTCAAGCTGGACACGCAGGGCAACAACCTGACGTGGACGCCCTCCGCAGCTTCCACCAGCACGGTCGTGCTCGTCGATGCCGACCTCTACCTCGTGGGCTCGGACACCGCGCCGACGGGCTTCGATCCGGACGGCGACGTCCAGACCGCCGTCTACCTCAAGAACAACCTCGACGAGAACGGCGACATCACCGACTCCGTGCTCTGCGCGTACGTCGCGCCTCGGGGCACCAACGAGTGGGTCGAGCTCGAGGGCGTCGGCGTTTCGTTCACGAACGAAGCGTGGTATGCGGTTCAAATCAAAGTGGACTACAGCGGAGCCTCTCCGAAGGCGTCGTTCATTGTGGACGACGTTCTTCTGAACGAAAAAGGCGGTGCGACAACGGCTTTCCTCGTTTCCAACACCGATGAGTTCGGAACCCCCGCCACCAAGAAGGTCAGCTCCGTCTCGTTCCGCGGAACGGGTCGTGTCGACAACTTCATCGGCTGGCAGGACACCCCGGAACAGGCGGCGACAATAACCTTCACGGTTGAGACCTACACGGACAACGAACTGGATGCTGCGCCGAACCTCGTAGCTGGTTCAGTCTTGACGGTTGTACCGGGCACTCCGCTTAAAGTGAACTTCGCCGAGAACGAGACTGCAACTGGTAAGTACCTGACCTTCGTCCGCGTCTATACCAACGCAACACAGTGCGTTGAATACAATCCCGACTGGGACAACGGCTGGACGCTTCCCGCAGGACTCACCTATGACGGTGACAACGAATGTGTTCAGCTCAACTTCGACACGACGGGGCTCCCAACGGAGTTCACTGGATATATAGTCAAGGGCTACTACGGCCAGGAACCCAGCGGTGGCGTTGAGCCGACGTCTCCGACCATCCAGCCCGTCTCGGGGCACGCTGCAGTCGAGTTCGAAACGATCAGTGATGACGAATACTTCGTGGTCTCCTTCGTCGCACCGGAAGCAGGCGTCACCTACGTGCTTGAGTCGCAGACCGTCCTCGGCGGCGCCTGGGCGGAAGAGACTGACGATCTGGCGACCGCCACAAGCTTGCAAGCGGACGAGGAAATCACGCTGAAGGCTCCCACGGGCGGCGCAGCGACCAAGTTCTTCCGTGTGAAGGCTTACGTTCAGTAAGCCAACCAGTGGTTCGCTGACCACTCCATCGTAACCAAACGATGCCAGAAGGCCTCCCTGCGAAGGGGGGCCTTCCTTTTTTTCCGGTTGCACATCCACGTCCATTTCGCTATCATGTGGCGCTGGAGGTGCCGCCATGAAAGAAACAGACAAACTCGTCATCACCATCAGCCGCCAGATCGGGAGCGGGGGAGCCTACATCGGCCGACTGCTCGCCAAGCGTCTCGACATGTTCTACGCGGATCGAGCCATCATCCGCGGCGCAGCCGAGAAGCTGTCCGTCAACGACAAGGCCGTCGCCGAGCGGGAGGAGTCCGTGCCGGGCTTCTGGTCGTCGTTCGTCAACGCCACATGCCTCTACCCCGATCTCTATGTGCCGCCCGTCATGCTCGCGCCTTCGGACTACGAGCTGTTCATGGCCGAGTCGGAAGTCATCCGCCGCCTCGCCGCTGAACGGTCGGTCGTCATCATCGGGCGGCTCGGCTTCGACGTCCTGAAAGACCACCCCGCGCGCATCAGCGTCTTCCTGCATGCGTCGCTCGACTTCCGCATCGAACGGTACGCAAGGCTCTACGAGGTCTCGGCCAAGGAAGCCAAAAAGGCGGTCGTCAAAAACGACCGGCAGCGCAAGCGCTACTGCCGCATGTTCGCGAGCGTCGATCCCTGCAACGCGACCAACTACGACCTCTCGATCGACACCGAACGGATCGGATCGCTCGAAAAAGCCGCCGAACTTATTCTCAAATACATCGAAAGCGTCAAGGGAGCAGAAGCCAAGGTTCAGGGTTGATTCTCAATAGTCCCCAACGGCACGGCCTGTCATGGGCGAACCAGAAACCGCAACGCTGAAGCCCGCCGTCCCGGCGGGACGTTCCCGTAGACGCGGCGTCCCCGCCGCGTGTCGTTCCACGCGCCTTGGCGCGTGGCAGAGTGTCCACCCTGGGAACGCGAGGCTCTGGACTCGCCCCGTTGCCTGCGTCCACTCGCCCGCGCTCGGCGCGGTGCGCCTCGGAAACCAGGGGCACGGACATTCCTGTCCGTGGTTGCGTTCACGGGTTGGAAAACCCGTGCCCCTTTGCCCATTCGCAGGCTGGGTGGGGCGACACGCGGCGGGGACGCCGCGTCCACTTTGGGCGAGTCGTACCCGTACCCAGCGAAGCGGTACCCGTTCACAAAAACGTAAACGAAGGGAGATCGTGAACGCGAACGTGTACGTGATCCATTGCCCGCAGAGACCGCGGTCTCCAACGGCACGGCCTGCCATGGGCGAACCCAAGGCCGAAGCGCTGGGGATCGCCGTCCCGGCGGGGCGTTCACTCCGCCAGTTCGTAGATCATCGTCGGAGGCGCGTCGCCGGGCGCGATGGCGGCTTTGAAGGTGTAGGCGCCATCCGCCCACGTCGCCGGAACCTGGCGCAGGCGACGACCGTCGGAGCCGATGGCATACAGCTTGAGGTCGGGGTTCGCATTGCGCAGCTTCACGTCCACCGACCCGGTCCTGGCAAGATAGGGGAGCTTGCCGGTGCGGTAGAGCATGGTCATCTTGTCGTCCGAGAAGGCCATGTCCGTGTTGAGCACGTTGGTCAGGTGGAGAACGAGCACGCGACGGCTCTCGGCAAGCGCACGGTCGTCCATCGCCGACGCGGAAACCGAGCTGAACACATCCGCATTCGCAACGGACAGCCCGCCGGCCGCAAGCGCGGCGCCGGCGGGGGCGACAATGCAGGCCGTCTTGGGGGTCGTCACGCGGAGATGGCCCTTCTTGTTGTCGATGGCGATTTCGCCCGTATCGGAAACGATTTCCTGCATGCCCTTGATGCCGGTCAGTTCGCGCTTCGCGAGATAGGGATTCCCCGAGAGCTTTTCCGCCGGAGGCTCCGCCGCCGCGACAACGCCGTCGAACGTCCCCTGGATGACGCGGTCGCCTTCAATGACCTGCGACCCGATCTGCGACATCAGCGCCATCGCGTTGAAGCCGTGCGGGAAGATCCCCTTGCTCCACATGTCGCCCACGCCCTGCTCCGTGGCTTCCGCCATCGTGACGCCATAGACGAAGCGCTTGCGGGCGGGCGAGACGTCGACGCGGCGGAACATCAACAACACGAGTCGTTCGGCAAGCTGGTTGAGCGGATCCGTGGAAATGTCGAATCCTGTGGCTGGAAGCTGCTCCTTGACGAACTTCTCGTCGTGCGCCCAGGCGAAGCGGTAGAGGGCGTCCCAGTCTTGCAGCGCCGCATACGCGCCCACCATCGCGCCGCCTTCGGCGCGATGCCGGTTCGGCATGCAGAAGTTCCATTCGGTGATGATGAACGGCTTGCCGAAGATCCGGGTCGGCGCCTTCATGATCGGCACCATGTAGGTGGGGTTGCCCTCGCGAATCGTCGTCTTCTGGTTGTACCTCGACGGCAGCCAATGGGGAACGGGATGGTCGGCGTACTGGTGGTTGTCCACCACGTCGAGCGTGTCGCGCTCGAAGGTCTGCGCCATGGTGTCCCACCAGTTGCAGCCGCTCAACAGCGCCTTGACGCCCCGCGCCCTGAGAAACTTCTCGATCTCGCGGTTGGACTCCACCTTGACCTCGGTCAGGAACTGCGCCAGAAGCTGGGCTTCCGTGCGTCCCGAATCCTGCCGCCCCTTCTTCCACTCGGCGAATTTTGCGTTGTAGAGATCCTTGGCGTCCCACCAGACCGAGGCGATGCTGTCCTCGTTCAGCGGGCAGATGTTGACGAGCGCGGGGTCGTCCTTCCAGGCGAGGCCCGTGTAGGGATTCACATGGTCGAGCCAGAGCATGACAAACTCGCCCCACGCCTTGAACGCCGGCTCGTGGATCGGCACGAGCGCCTTGAGCTCTCCGCGGACACCCTTGGCGATCCCCGCGATCGTCTTGCCGTAGCTGCCCATCGCGTAAAGGTCGATGGTCACGTAGAGCCCGGCCTTCTTCATGGCCGCAAAGAGGTAGTCGATGCGGTCGAGCTGCGACGGATCGATCTCGCTGGGCTGGATCGCGTTCCACGCATCCCAGCCGCCCTTCATCATGGTCACGTCGGTGTGGTGGAAACGCACGGTGTTGTACCCCATCCGCTTGAAGTGCAGGGCCAGCTTGTCGGCCGTCGCCTGGTCCACGAAGTTCGCGCTGTAGCAAAGGTTCGCGCCCACGAGCCGGACGCGGCGATCCGGGCGTTTTTCAAAGGCATAGTGGCCATCCGGCCCCACAACGATGCGCCCGTACTTGCCGGCGGGGGCGTCGCCTTCGTTGAGGAACGAGAAGTCGAGGATGGAGCCCGGGGCGATCTCGTTCGTGTAGGGGAAGGGAACCCAGTCCTTGCCGGCCTGGATGGTGAACGGCGGGAATTCCGCCCAGACGTCGAACTCGACAGTCGAGCGCCCGCCATCCTTGACGTTCGGAAACTCAAGCCGGACTTGGAAGTTCTCGTTCTTCTGCTTGCGACCATCAACGACGACGACATTGAGGTTTTGGCCTTCAAGGCCGAACGTCGTCTTGGGGGCTCTCAGGATTGCCGATCGCGCATGGCGGGGGAACGGCAGATACTCGTTGCCAAACGCGACCGGAAAGGCCAGCTTGTCGCCGGTGTCCGCTTCAAGCTCCAGCCCCGCCGTCTCGGCGACGCCGAAGGGAAACGCGATGTAGGCGAGTTGCAGCCCCATCGGCTTGCCGGCCTCGGCCGATCGGAGCGTCCATGTCACGCGAAGCCCTGATTTTCCCGAGGCGGTCTTGATCGACTTCGTTGTCTGCTCAATCTTGATCTTCGCGCCCGGCACGCTGAGGTCCGCGTTGAGGGTGATGTCATTCCCGCCGCCGGTCTTCTGGACGTTCTTCAGCGCATAGTCCTGGGCGGAATAGCCCCAGGACGGGCCGAAGACGATGAGATTCGCGGCGCCCCAGTGATGGCCGCTGTTCGCCCGCAGCACGCCGGGAATCTCAATGAGCCCGCGGTGATCGACCTTCATCGCCACCGGGACGGACTCCTGCGCCAGGCCAACCGCCGCCCCCCACATGCACAACGCGCCCGCAACGACGCAAACCTGTCTCCAAATTTTAAATCGACTCATCCCTGCTCCTTGCTAGGTTTTCTAGGTTGTACCGATTAACCATGATTGGCGGTTTCATGCGTGACATTCTAGCACCCGCACCCCGCCACATCAACCCAAAATCCTCAAAAGGGATTTTTTGGGGTCTGTCCCCTATTAATGCGTTAAGCGACATGAAACGATGGATTAAACCGATATCCGGCAACAACTTGGTGCGAAGCGGGGTGGGGCGACGCCGTCCCGGCCAGCCGCTGTGCAAGGGGGTCGGTTGCTTGGCTTGAGATCCATGCGAAGCGCAATGGGAACCGTACCCGTACCCAGCGAAGCGGTACACGTAAACGTACACGGGAGATCGTGAACGGGTACGCGAACGGGTACGTGTACGATTGCCCCGTGTCCTACCGAACACGCAATCTGGAAGTCGACGCGATCGTCCAGAAGCGGAACGGCGACTGGTGCGTATTCGGAGTCAAACTCGGCATCGAGCAGTTCGGCGAGGCGGCGGCGAACCTCCTGAAGCCCGCCTCCGTGCTCGATTCACGAAAAGTGAAGCCGCCGAAATCGCTTGCCATCATCACGAGAACAGGCATCAGCCACCTGCGCACAGATGGCGTTGCCGTCATTTCCATTGCCGCGTTCGGCGCTTAGGTTTTTGGGGCTGCCCCAAAAGCCAGTGAGAAGTGAGGAGGGCGTAAAGAGGAGTTTCCACTGGGGACACCCCAGCCCCCGTTTTGCCTCCCTTTTCTGTGTTGGTCTTTCCGCCTTCTGTGGACAAACCCCACTCGGCGCAGCCGCTTCGCCAAGTTCCCAATTTCTAATTTCCAGTTTCTTCCCGCAACATCTCCTGCAATTCCCTTTGTCGGCAGGCATCGTGCCGGTACACGCGCGATCCCCGCTGTGTCGCCTGTTCGATCCTGCCGTTGATTTCAATCAGCTCGTCTTCAAGCATTTGTCTACAGACACGCGCATAGCCCATGGTACAATAACAGTACTCGGCCGTCCCGAGAGACATGATGACGGGAATGAAGATGACCGCAAGCCGCCCCGGGAACCGACGGGGCAAGGTCGCTGCACGACACGAGAACCAGAGGAAATTCAAGAGCGAGATGATGAAGAGCATCCCGAAAGGCGTGCTCCATCGGCACACGTTGCTTGCGCCCATTCGAAAGGAATGAGGAAGTGTCAACAGAGTAAAAATGCCAAGGAAATGGACAAGGAGATGAAAAGAAAACGCAAGGCAAATGGGCGGCGTGTGTTCTTCAAAAAGACGGTGCTTCTTGATGAAAAAAGCGACGATGCCAACGAGGATTCCGGCTGGCGCCGTGTACACGGCAGCGCCGAGATAACAAGCGAGCGCTTCCGGCGGCGCACCCGCCTGCACGGCGTTGAAAGCCCGCACCCGCTGGACTTCCGGGACAATGACGATCAACACGACCACGACAAAAAGCAGCCCCGCCGCCAAAACCGTCTTCCCATCGCCTTTCTTCATTTCATCTCCCCTTTTCCCGAATCCAGCCCGGCCGTCGCTGGAAGCGTGGATCCATCCGGAAACGCAAAGGCAAAACCCTTCGTCTCCCAGGCTTGAATCGTCGTCTTCACAAACTCAAGCGCCAGATCGAGCGCTTGGAACGCATCGATCCCGTGGATGTCCGAAATCCGCGGGAGGAGCCCGCTCATGGCAACCGGACAAGCCGCCTCTTCCGCAGAGACGGTGTAGGGCCTGCCGATTTCAACATGCACCGACGTGGAAACGCCATCCGGCGACTTCATCACAAGCTTCATCTCGGCAATTGGCTCTCTCATTCTCGCGCTCCCCAATCCGCGCAGCAATCCCATTTCCCGGAGTTTTGCTGGTAGTTTGACACACCACTGCAAAGAGGAAATCGAGGCGAATCCGACCACCCAAACGCATAGCCGTTCGTCCCTTTGAAATAGAACGAACCGTCCCGAAGATAAATCGGCAACGACCGTCGGTCGTCCGGAAGCAGGGGATCAATCGTGTCCGGGTAGTCGCCGTGCTCCACCTTGTAGGCTTCCAGCATCGGAATGAGCGCTTCGCAATGGCGCTTCGCCTCGGCGTTTTGCGCCTGTTTCAGGTGATCGGCGCGCGACACCCCGAGCAAGCTGACCAAGAAGAACGCGCCAATGCCGAGTCCAAGGCCCGGCACGAGCAGCACCCGCCCGCGAAAAACGACAAGCAACAAAATCGAAACAAGAACCAGCCACTTCGCAAGAAACCACGACCCGTACAACGCAATGTCCCCATACGGCATCCTGCCAACCGAGACCAACGGCCCGACCGCGGCCCACACGCCGCCAGCCACCAGCCCGATGAGAATGGGCGTCGCCAGTCGTTTTCTTTTCATGCGGCCTGTCCTTTCAATTCATGGCCGAAGTTGCCTGACCTCTCCGACTGACCGATTACCCTAAGCCAGTTCGACCATCTGGTGGCAGAGCAGCGTCGGTACCGTGAAGCGAATCGCGCCGTCGGGCAGCGTCTCGAACGCCAGCGCCGTCCCTTCCGGCGCCAGGCGAACCGCCGTCACCGGCCTGGGCGGGCGAACGGTCACGCGGATGTCCGCCAGCGGCACCAGCTCCTCGATCACTTCGACCGGCGTGCAACCGCGGATGTTCCCGCCGCGCAGCACCGTATTGGCGTAAAGCAGATGAAGCACACAACGCGCCTCTGCCGATTGCTCCATCAACGTCACGCGCCCCGTGCTCGGAAGCCCCTCCACCGTCACGCGATCCTCGCCCAGCAGCAGGCGCATCGTCTTGACGACGTAGTCGCGGATGGCGACGGCGCCCATCGCATGGTAGAGCGTGAACACGTCGTGCGCCAGATAGACGATGTTGCCCTTCTGCACGCCGCAGGCGAAGCCCGATGCCTCCGGACGGTTCGGCGCATGTTGGTGCGAGCAGAAGTGGCGATAGGTGCGGTTGAAATACGGGTCGTAGATGTCGCCCAGCGACTCGCCGGTCGTCACGCGAACCCGTTGCGAACCCAAATACGACACGTTCGGCGTGGACACGAAGTCCGCGCGCACGTCCTCCCGCGGCAGAATGTAGTCCGGCTCGAACGGGGATTTGCCCTCCGTCTCGGCGCCCACGTCGAAAAGGAACGCCGAGCGATCCTCGTTCAACCCGGCGCGTCCGCACAGGAACAGCCGTCCGCCCGCCGCGAGGTAGGCATCGAGCTTTTTCTTGAGATCCGGGTCGATGCAGGCGTCGTCGGTCGCCACGATCATGCGGTAGGGCGAGAAATCGGCGTCGCCGTCGATGATGTCGTAGAGGAAATGCCCTTCCAGCAGCACCCGGTTGGCGCCCACGTCGGCCGCCGTCGGGCGTCCGTCCTTGCTTCGGCTGCCCGGAAGCGAAGCGGAAAGCAGCAGCGCCAGGTCGGCCACGTTGCGGACGCCGCGGCACCAGGCTTCCTTCCGCTCGACCTCGGCATACGCCTGGCCGATGATGTCGTACGTCGTGTCGTCCATCGCGCTGTCGGGGTGGAGCTGGTCGCCGACCGAGCACTTCGACCCAAACGCCAGCATCGCGGCGCATTCGTAGCGCAGGGCGTTCGGATGCTTGAAGCCGCCGAACTCGCCCCACGAGGTGTGGAACTTGCCCGTCATGCCCAGAAAATCCAGCCCGAGCGTCGCCACATACTTGGCGGACATCGGATAGTGGTCGTAGCCCCAGCCACCGGTCGGAAGCGATTCGAGCTCCAGATGCGAGAAGTGCTTCAGCAGGTCTCGGCGCCCGACCGGGACGTTGCCGGAATTGTGGAAGACCGGCATGTCGGGGTTGACCGACGTCGCGGCCTCGGTCGTCCGCTCGTAGTAGCGCCGGATCGTATGCGCCGCGGCCTTCTGGCGATCCTCCGGCTTTGTTGCGTCGAGGCCGTTCGCCTCCATCCACGCCATGCACCACTTGCAGCAGCAGTCGGCGACGCTGACGATGTCGATGAAAATGCCGTGGCAGTGTGGATGCCGTGCCACGACTTCCCGAATCTGGTCGCAGAGATGGTCGAGGTAGGGCGTGTTGAAGCACATCACGTGGAAGCCCGGCTCGGTCGGCGACTTCGTCCAGCCCGCGTAGCTGCCGTCGGGCGCGATGCGGCGCCATTCCGGATGCTCGGCCGACATGACGTTGTCAACGCCGCCGGAAAGGTAGATCGGATGGTTGACGTCGATTTCGCGACACGCCTCCACCTGGGCGTCGAGCAGGTCGAAATCCAGGTTCGGATGCACCCGCCCGACGGCCGTGGGATGGTAGGACCAGCCGTGGTGGCACTTTGAGAAAATCGTGATGGAATCCACATGCCCGCGCTTGAGCGCGGCCTGGAACTGCGCCTTGTCGAAGCGGGCGCCAATGCCGGGAATGGCGGGCGACGTGTGGAAGTCCAAGTGGACTTGGCGGAAGCGCAGCGATGCGGGTGTCGGCATGGTCGTGATCCTCAAGGTCGTTCCAATGGTGCAATATGATAATGGTGTAATGCTAACCGATCCAGGAGACGGAAGCAAGCGCGAAGGAAGGCTCCTAAACCCCCGCAAAAACGGGTGTGTGTCAGAATCGTAACATGGTTCCTTGAGTTTCCATGAAACATGGAGGCTTTCTTGATGCCGACTTCAAAACCAATGGGCATATTGGACGTGGGAGCGGCAGCCTGCCAGCCCTCACATCCCTCTCTGTGTCTCCGTGCCCGTGTGTTTAGATCAAAAAACCTCCACCTGCGCCGCGTCGCCTGCGTCTTTGTGTTGGTAATGTGGGTGGCGATCTGACAGGAACCGTGTATACGGGGCTTTGAAGACTGCCGCACGTTGAGGTATGATGTGAAACAGCAGGTGGCATGGTAACCAC
>JBMNOD010000048.1:0-26242 GCA_050942875.1 Kiritimatiellia bacterium | reverse complement strand
GAAGCAGCCCGCTCGCGCCCCTGAGCCGACTTCGACCAAATCTTCTCATAAACTGTTGCCAAGGAAGGGCTTAGACGAAACGGCAAAAAAAGGAGCTTGACTCACCCACATACTTGTTTTTTGTGGCTATGAAGGGGATTTTAGATTTGTGATTTTTGATTTGGCGAAGGGCGGCTTTGTCGCAAACGTTGTCGAAGAGCTTTGAAGATCGGTCTAATCAGTCGGTTCAGTCGGTTCATTGATTTTGCGTGGCTCAGTGGACGCGGCGTCCCCGCCGCGTGTCGTCGCCCGCGTCCACTCGCCCGCGCCCCGGCGCGGCGCGCCTTGGACAGGGGCACGGACATTCCTGTCCGTGGTTGCGCCCACGGGTTGGAAAACCCGTGCCCCTTTGCCCGTATGCCCGCGGAGACCGCGGCGTCCCCGCCGCGTGTCGCCGCCCGCGTCCACTCGCCCGCGCCCCGGCGCGGTGCGCCTTGGACAGGGGCACGGACATTCCTGTCCGTGGTTGCGCCCACGGGTTGGAAAACCCGTGCCCCGTTGTCCGTATGCCCGCAGAGACCGCGGCGTCCCCGCCGCGTGTCGCCGCCCGCGTCCACTCGCCCGCGCCCCGGCGCGGCGCGCCTTGGACAGGGGCACGGAATTCCTGTCCGTGGTTGCGCCCACGGGTTGGAGAACCCGTGCCCCTTTGCCTTGCCGCATCGTTCACGTGCTCGTTCCCAGCGAAGCGGTTCGCGTCCACTGGCGACTAGCGACTGACCGGATACAATTTTTGAAAACTCTGATTTGACTTTTCACGCGGAAATAGTTTATCGTAAATGAATTAACTGAAGGAGGACTTGCGCCTGCGCGGGATTCTTTCCTGACGGGTTCGATTTACTGGCAATTCAAGTCTTTTTAACGCAGATGAAAGGGTGTGTCCATGTCTAGCAAAAAAGTTCGATTCATTCGGATGGGGCAGGGCGCGCTCTCGTTTGCCCTGTTCATTGGCGTCGTTGCCCCTGCCGTGATTGCGTCGGGGTTTTCCGGATCGGTCGTTGCCGTGTTTGCCACGCGTGAAGAGGCAGGCATCCGCCTCGACTGGTTCGTTGATGGCGGTTGGGAGGCGAATCCGTCATGGGTCGCCGAGGTGCGCCGGGTTGATGGCGATTCGGGACGCGTCTGGAAGGTTGCAGGCGAGGAGACGTCGTTTGGGCGTGAACCGGATCGCACACACTACACGGCGTGGCTGCCTGCCGATGTGCAGGTCGATGCGCTCGACGTCCGCCTGTGGGCCGAGGGGCTTCAAGACAGGCCGGAGGTCGGATGGGAGACTCCCGTTGTGGAGCCGCCTGTTGTTGACCCCCCGAAACGCATGCCACGCGCCTTGCCGGCGACCGTTCGATCGGAGCCGGCGGAGCGCGTGCGGCTTGTTGTCGCCGAAACAGGGCGCTACGTCGTTTCGGCGGCGGCGATCGCGTCGCACCTCGCGCCGGGGACCGAGCAGGCCGTGCGCAACTGGATTGCCACGACGAACCTGGCGCTCTTCTGCATGGACGAACCCGTCGCCTGGCATCCAGTCGGGGACAACGACGGCATTGCGTTCATCGGCCATGCCTACCGCGATGTCTACACGGATCGCAACGTGTATTGGATTGATCAAGCCCCCGGCCTCGCGATGGCCGAGGCGACCGTCTCGCCCATCACCAACGCTCCTGTACGAGGCGATTTTTGGCACGAGGAACGAATCGAGCCTGATCGAGAGCTGAGGGAGACGCTCCCCTTTGAGCGCCCCTTTGACAATTGGTACTGGGATTTTGTGGACTTCCCCGGCAAGACGACGTTGCTGTTGCCTTTCGAGACGCCTGATGCCGTCCACGGTGCAGACCCTGCCACGTTGCGGATTTGGAGCCGCCCGTTCACCTCGAACGCCACGTTTCCCGAGCCACACGTTTCCTTTGCCTTGTCTCTTGGCGGCACGACGCTGGCCACGCCGACGGCGGGCGGTGTTGGGCCTGCCGTCATGACGTGCAGCGCTCCTTCTTCGCTTCTCGCCCCATCGAACAACCTGAAAATCGACATCGCGGCCACGAATGGAGTGGCGCGCGCCCGCTTCGCGATTGATTCGCTCACCGTCAAGTACCGTCGCGCCATGGTGTCGCGGGCAGGCGAGCTGGGCGTCACGCTTGACATCACATGCGCACCGATCGCCGCCGATGGCTTTTCATCGTCTTCGATCGACGCCTATGCCATTGAAAATTCTTGCAACCCTGTTCGTTTGACAGGCGCGTCCATCACGGTCGCGACGAACGGCTCGTGGCAGATTGCGTTCACCGCCCCGGCAGCGGTCTCGAATCTTTGGCTGGCCGATGCGTTTCGCGTCCCCGAGGTCGTCGAGGGTGTCGGCGCCGATCCCTGGGCGGGCGCCCACCATGCGGTGGACTGGCTCGTCGTGGCGCCCGAGGCGTTTTTCGAAGCGTTGCAGCCCCTCGTTCAAGCGCGCGCGGCCCAGGGGCTTCGAACAGGGATGTTGAAGACCGAGGATCTGTACTTGCGGGAAATGGGCGGTCGTTTTTCTCCGTATGCGCTCCGTTCGTTTCTGGCCCGTTCCCGTGCCTGGTCCGTGCCGCCCAAGATGGTGCTGCTGGTCGGTGACGGCAATTACGACTATCTCGGCATCTATGGTTCCCCGAGTTGGCAGCCCAACTTCATTCCGCCTGCCGTTCTGCGAATTCCCTATGCGAGATCCCCTACAGGCCTCATGATCCTCGGCACCGACAATGCGCTGGCCGATTTGGACGACAATGGCGTTCCGGACGTGATGATCGGGCGCCTCCCCGCGCGTTCCGTGGCGGAAGTCAATCGGATGGTTTCGAAGACCCTCGTTGCCGATGCAGCTCGCGAGAGCCGCACGGCGGTTGCGGCGATTGCCGACATCGATGCTCCCGGCTATAATTTTCCGCAAAACACCTTGGACTGGCTCGCTGATTTGCCCGACCGCCTTTCAAAACAGTTTATTTCGGAATATGATGCGCCGGCGGGATCATCGGTCGAAACGAAAAGGTCGTACATCGGCACGACGTGGCGCGCGGCGCTCGACTCGGGGGTGTGGTTCAGTGCCTACTTTGGCCACGCCTGCGCCTGGTACCTTGGTGAAAAACCTTTTTATTTGCATTTCAATACGGTGGCTTCCCTTACGAACAGCCCCGGCGTCCTCATCGGGATGACCTGCGACATGAACACCCACTTCAAGCCTTACACCACTTCGACCTCGGCGAGTTGCGTGGGCGCCGAACTGCTCCGCGGCACGGATGGCGGCATGGTCGCCGTGTACGCCCCGGCTTCGATTTCCTTTGAACTCCCGGAGAAAGTCGTCGCCACTGCCGTTGCCGATGCGATTTCCGCGCGCGCCCCCTATTTGGGGAATGCGGTTATGAAGTCTCTCAACGTGCTCAAGGAAAGTGGTCAAACACCGTGGCTTTTGCAAACGATGCTCCTTTTCGGCGATCCCGCGCTCGAAATCCGCACGGCCGAATCGGTCCAGCCATGGAATGGCTCCAGTGTTTTCTTGAAATAACGACTCTGCCACACGATCTTCGCCATGGAAACATCTGAAACTTCTTCGCCTCGTCGCTTTTGTCGTACTCGCAACGCGGTCCTTCGCCAAGTTGTCGGCGAAAACCTGCTCGTGCCGATTCGCTCCGACGGCGCGCTCGACGCCGAGGCGCTTTACATTCTCGATGCGGTGGGCGCCGCCGTTTGGGAAGCGCTCGCATCCCCCGTGACGCTCGATGAAATCGCGGCGGTCGTGCGCGAGCGCTTCGACGTGCCCGAAGACCAGCCCCTCGCCGCCGACCTCCAGGAATTGCTCGACGATCTTCTCGAGCAGGGACTGGCCGCGGGCGGCTAGCCGCCAGCGGCCGGGGTTCAGGGTTCAGGGAAAACGCGAATTACAAAATCACTTTGCCCTTGTCGAAAGCAAACCAGGCTTGCGAAGCACGGGCAAGCGTCTGCTTGCCCGCACGAACGGACGGGCAGACGCTCGTCCCGTCCCGCCCGCTTCGTACACGTCTTATGTGTATGATTCGGAAAAATCGACGTCTCCGACGAAACCGACGTCATCGACGCCCTCGATCCCCGTTCCCGACGCCCTCCCACAACTCACGCGCTCACGAACTCGCACCTCGCGAACGGGTGCCGCTTCGCTGGGTGCGTGTGCGGTTCCCACGAGGCGGCGAACACCCGCCGGGACGGCGGTCTCCAGCGTGACGGCCTCGGGTTCGCCCATGGTGGGTCGTGTCGATGGAGGCCGCGGTCTCCGCGGGCAATGGGCAAAGGGGCTCTTCGGCTTCCCCGACCGCCAGCCGCTTCTTGTCGACAAAGGTCGCGACAAAGTTTGGGGTTTGCGACGAAAAAAAACCTCTTGCCTTCCGTTGATATTAATGCTACGATTTTACGCTTCAAACCACTCATAGGCCCTCTGGGCGCTCAAACCCTGCTTGCCATGAAAAATACCCTTGACACATCTGAAAAGCCTCTCTACCAAAAGCCGGTGCTGAAGATGGTGAAAATCCGTCCGCGTGAAGTGCTGGGCAGCGGTTGCCACAGCTCCTCCACCCCTGCAGACATGCCTTGCGACGGGTACGCGGAATGCGCCCTTTGATTAACGGCTGCCGGTGAAAACCGGGCGGACGGTCGACAACGAATGCCTCGAAGCCTCATGGATGGCCTCCATGACGGGTTTCCGGGGCGTTTCGGCGTCAATGATGAAGACCGCCAACGGCGGTCTTCGTTTTTCCGCCTCGGTGAACAAAGTGCGTCCGGGCCGTCCGCCCGACGATGGGGCGCCGTGGGTTGAGGTGGATTCCGCCGGGTTCTTTACGCACCCATCGGCGGAACTGGCGGAGGACGCGCCGCGGCGGTCGCTCTGGTTCAATGCGGCGATGCTGGCGTTGCTGATGAACGGCGGGCTGCTCGTCCATTCCGCCGGCGCGGTGCTGAAGCGGCGGGGGATCGTCATCGCCGCGCTTTCCGGCACGGGCAAGAGCACGCTCTCGCGTTTTCTCGAGGATGCGTTTCCGGGTTCGGTCGTCGGCGACGAGCGCATGGCGGTGCGCCCCGTTCCATCGCCGGATGCGGATGCGCCGCGTTGGATGCTGGCGGGCACGCCGTGGGAGAGCACGGCGGGCATCGCGCGCAAGACCACCGCGCCGCTCGCGGCGCTCGTGTTTTTGGAGCAGGCTCCGGCCTGCGAGATCGAGTCCATCAGCGCCTTGGATGCCGCGAAGCGTTTGCTGCCGCTGATTTCGGTGGACTGGACGATTTCGACGCTCGCCGATCTCGGCGTCTCCGCGCTCAATGCGTTGCTGGCGGCCATTCCCGCCTACGTCTTCCGTTTGCCCAAGTCCCCCGACGCCGCTCGTTTTCTCGCGACGTGGGTTGAGACGCTGAATGAATGGAGGTGAGAAGCGGGAGGTGTTTTCGGGGTCTGTCCCCTGCGCTCCCATGCTGTTTTCAAGGGGGCTTTCGTTTCGGGCGTGTGTCAGAATCGTGACATGCTTCCTTGCGTTTCCATGAAACATGGAGAAGCCTTTTTGAAGGGTGGGAGATGGAGTCCAACGGGTTCCTTGTCCCTCTTGTCTGTGTTTAGAATTTTCAAGACAGGATTGCAGGATTGGTTTCCGTGTCCCTTGTGGACAAACCTCACTCGGCGCAGCCGCCACGCCCAAGTTTCAAGTGTCAAGTGTCAAACCCATAGCCACGAAAAACGCAAAAATCGTAGGAGGCGCGGCGTAGGTGGCGCAGTCTTGGACAAGATTGCAAGATTGACAAGATTCCGGGCAGTCCAATCCTGTAAATCCTGCAATCCTGTCTAAAAACGGGGTCTGGGGTGTCCCCGGCCTGAACTACGCTCTTCTCACTTCTCACTCCTCACTAAACAGGCACGGAGGCGTGCAGGGAGGGGCATGGCAATGAAAACACGCTTCCAAAATCAGAAAGGGACGGCGACGATGCAAGGCACGGCTCGATTGCAGTGAAAGCACTGCGCCAAACTCCCTTTCAATGCGCATGACATAGGCAATGCCCGTTTGTCTGTTGCTTTTTTGACACACACCCTTTCGTTTCTGCTTGACCGAAACGAGGTGGAATGCGATGCTGTCAAGCATTGGTTGTCTTTCCGTCTGATGTTCCAAACCCCGAGTCTACGCAACGACGCGAATGTGAAGTTCGGCGTCTTGACGCCATGAAAAAACGAATCCTCCTCTTCAAGGCCTCGGCAACCCCATCGAATCGCCTGTCGAACTACGGGGTGTACCAGCACGCCCGGAAGGAGGGCTGGAACGTGCAGATGATCGAGTACGGAGTCGCACGTGAAAAACGCCGTCAGAGCAATGGAACGGAGTCGGTCGATGTCGCCTGGCTCGTTGATTTCTGGCACCCCGACGGCGTGGTCGTCGAATGTGCCGGACGCGCGCCGACACTTGATCTCGCGGCCTTCGGGCCAACGCCGGTTGTGCTTCTTGACTGCTTCCCGGAACATGTCGGGCGTGGCGCAGTCTGCGTGCATTCCGATGCCGCTTCCATTGCGCGAACGGCGGCCCGCGAGCTGATGTCGCCCGGCGTCCAGAACTTCGCATTCGTTCCGCATTTCGAGGATGTCGTCTGGAGCCGCCAACGCGGCGAGGCGTTCGCCCGGATCGTCAACATGAACGGCAAGCGGTTCCACCTGCTTGAAAACATGCCGGGGACGCGAGCGGTCCAGACCTTGGTGGAACAACTGCAAACGCTGCCGCGTCCCTGCGGAGTCCTGGCCGTGAACGACGAGGTCGCACGGCTGGTGCTCACGTCATGCGAGGCGGCGGAGATCGATGTGCCCGGCGACCTTGCCGTCATCGGGGTGGACAACGATGCCGAACTCTGCGAGAACGCCCTGGTCACGCTGTCCAGCATTGAAATCGACTATCTGGCCGCCGGCCATCTGGCGATGCGGCTTTTGGCCGACCGGATGGCGCATCCGACGTCCAACGTGGCATCCGCGACTTTTGGCGTCCGGACGTTGGTTCGCCGCGCTTCGACGCGACGTGTTGCCGATTCGAGGATTTCCGCCGCGCTGGAGCTGATTCGCCGCGAGGCCTGTACCAGAATCACCCCGACGCAAGTGGCTCGAGCCATGGGCGTGAGCCGACGCCACGCGGATCTTCTCTTCACTGGGGCGGTGGGGCACACCATCTTCGAGGAGATTCGCGCCGTGCGCATTGCGCGCGTCAAGGAAATGCTCGCCAACCCGCGTCAGGAGCTGGCGGCGATCCCCGATTTCTGCGGCTATCGCACCGTGTCCGAACTTTGCCGAGATTTCCGCCGCTGCACAGGCATGAGCCCCGGCGACTGGCGTAAAAATGCTAACTTTGGCAAATAAGTCGCCTCCACATTTGCACTTAGAAAGCGCTTGTCATGTGCTAAAATCATTGGCATGCTTGTCCAAGGGGCATTGAATTCAACCCTTCACTTCAGCGTCGAGCCGGTCGAGGGCGAAACGAGGGCAAAAGCGATGACAAAGACCAAGAAAACACCGCGTTCTGGATCAGACAAATTGGTGCTCCACATCATTCTCAATTCCCATCTGGATCCCGTCTGGCTCTGGAACCGCTCGCAGGGCGAAGACGCCGTGCTCGCAACGGCGCGGACAACGTGCGACTTGCTTGACGAGCATCCCGACATCCACATCACCCGTGGCGAAAGCTGGTTTTACGAAGTCGTCGAGAAATACGATCCCGAAGTCTTCCGCCGGATGCGGCGTCATGTCGCGGACGGGCGTCTCCACGTCGTGGGCGGATGGCATGTGCAGCCCGACTGCAACTTGTGTTCCTCCTTCTCCTACCGGCTTCACGCCAAAGTCGCCGGCGACTATTTCCGCCGGAAGTTCGGCGTCAAGGTTCGCACCGGCTACAACGTGGACAGCTTCGGCCACGCCGCGACGCTTCCCGATTTCTACGCCGAAGCGGGCATCGAAAACTACCTCTTCATGCGTCCGGATCCGCAGGAGAAGGGCGATCTTCCCGGCGAGGTGTTCCACTGGCGCTCCGCAGCCGGCAACAGCCTGCTCGCCGGTCGCATCCCCTTCGCCTACTGCTCGGCGCCGGATCGGCTCCCCGGGCACGTGGAGAAGACGCTGGCCTCAGCCGATCGGAAACTCGGCCATGCGCTTCTGTTCTGCGGGATCGGCGACCACGGCGGCGGGCCGTCGCGGCTGGAAATCGACTGGATCCTCGCCCATCGCGACGACGATCCGAGCGTCGAATTCCGTTTCAGCCATCCCGACGCCTTCTTCGACGCCGTCCGCGCCTCGGCGAGCTTCCGTTCGCTTCCCGTCTACGAAGGCGAGCTCCAGCACCACGCCATCGGATGCTACACCGCCTTCTCCCCGATCAAGCGGGAGATGCGCAGCGTGGAAGACCTCGCCATGCGCTCGCTCAAGCGCCTCCCCGCCGCCGAACGGACAGCCGTGTCGAAGGCGCTCCTCTTCTCGACCTTCCACGACGTCGCCGCAGGCACGTCCATCAAGACCGCCTACCGGCCCGTGCTCGACGAACTCGCCTGCGCGCGCCATCGGCTTGAAGAAGCGGAAATCGAGCGCGTCCGCCGTCTTGCCGTCGCCCTCCCGCCCCATCCGAAACAGCGCATCGCCATCGTCAACCTCGGCAACGAACGCTACGAAGGCGTCGCCGAATTCGAGCCCTGGATTTACGACGGCCTCCATCCCTTCCCGGAGCATTTCCGGCTCGAAGACGGTCGCGGCAAGCCGCTGCCGATGCAGTTCCTTCCGCCCGAATCCATCGCCGGTTGCAAGCGCGTGGCGTTCCCGGCCAGCATTCCGGCCGGGCGTCATGCCCTCGTCCATCTCGGCGACGGCGCCCCGGAATCCACCGCGCCCGCGCCCTTGTGGAAGGGGGCGTGTCCGACATTCTCCTTTGCCGTGCTGACCGACGCCACGGACACGTGGAGCCACGGCTCCAAGGGCTATGCCGCGAAGGCGGATGCACCGTCCTTGGCGCCCGTCGGCGACACGGTGCGCACGCTCGATGGCGCGTTGATCGTCGAAGATCAGCAACGCCATGCCGACGCCGACGGAAACTACGCCGATGTCGCGGTGCGTCGCGAGTTCGGGCTTCCGGGCGTGAGGCTCCGCATCCGCCTCGTGTGGCGCACGCCGCGCCGCATCGTGAAGCTCTGCATCAGGCCCGGCTTCAAGGTGGCTCGCCGGGTGGACGGCATTCCCGGCGGCACGCTTGAACGACGTCTCGACGGCGAAGAGTTCCCCATCTTCAACACCTGCCGTCTCGAGGGCCCGGCGGGACGTTCGCTCGCCACCGTCTCGAACACGGTCTTCGCCTGCGACGTCCAGCCCTCGGGCCTTCTCCGCCTGACGCTGCTTCGAACGCCGTTCTTCGCCCACCACGACCCGGCCCAACCCCCTGAAGCGACGCTGGCCCCCGTCACGGATCTCGGCGAACATTTCTTTGAAATCGCCTTGCTCCCCGACGCCACCCCGGACGACATCCGCCGCGAAGCCTTCCGCCAGACCCGCCCCCTGCGCTTCGGCGAAACCACCCGCGGGATGGTCGCCGCGGGTGGCGGGAAATGACCGATCGACCATCTTGCATTCTTGTCGCAAGTCGGGATCATTGCAGATTTTGCTCCTTCATGATGCGTCGGACACATGGAGGCCTTTACAACCCAGGAAGGAAAACAAAATGAAAACACTCATGCTGATGACGATTGCGTCCTTGTGCGCTTTGTGCGCCCAGGCTTTCACACCGGCGTCCCAGGCGACGTCGGCTCCCGCCGTTGTCGCCACGCCTGCCGAGCGGACGCATGCCGTCTCCTCGCAGGAGGTGACGATCAGCACGGCCCCCACGGGGCTGCTTCTCATCCTCAAGTGAAAAAGGAGGCGAAAATGGACTTGAGACATTGGACTTGTTGTGTGCTGGGCCTTGTCGCCACGGCGGCCTGGGCCGAGCCGGTTGTGCCGACCGTTTCGAACGTCGGCCTCGAGCAGCATTCGGAACGGAGAGTGCATGTGACCTACGACCTCGCGGGCGAAGACGCGATTGTCACGTTCGACATCCAGACGAACGGCGTTTCAATCGGCAAGAGCCTTCTCAAAAATGCGACGGGCGACGTCTTCAAGGTCGTTTCCACGGGAAGCGGCAGGACGATCACCTGGAACCCCCGCGAGGCGATGGATGATCGGGACGTCAAGTTCGAGAACGCCAGGGCCGTCGTGACGGCGTGGAAGAAAGGCGCGCCGCCCGACTACTACGTCCTCGACCTGGTGGACGGCGCGAAGAACTTCTACGAAACCGAGTCGCAGCTTCCGGGCGGCATCGAGAGCGACGTCTATCGCACGTCGAAGATGGTCTTCCGCCGCATCCACGCCAAGGGCAGGTCGTTCATCATGGGATCGCCCGTCGCCGAGCGGAACGCGACGGGGCTGTTCAACGGCAGCGCCGACTACCTGGGCTGCGAAACCGAGCACGAGGTCGCGTTTACCCAGGACTACTTCATCGGGGTCTTCGAGGTGACGCAAAAGCAGTTTGTCAATGTCGTGGGCCACATGCCGGGCGAAGCCGGCAGCCCCACGGCCGGCTGGCCGGATGAATGGAGGATGCCCCAGAAATGGAAGGGCGATGCGCTGCCCGTTCATTACGTCGCCCGCAACCGGTGGATTTGCGGGGAGACGGTCATGGACATCTACCAGGGCGTCATGGGCACGGTCTATGGAGACCGTACGGAGTGTTTCATGACGTTCCTGCGGCAGAAGGCGGGCGACCCCTTCGTTGGCGCCAACTCGATCTTGCGCTACAACCTGCCGACGGAAGCGCAGTGGGAATATGCCTGCCGGGCCGGCACCACGACGGCGCAGTACGACGGCAGGGCGTGGGATGCGGATCATTCGGACATCGCCGTCTACGGTCAGGAGGCGGACGGCCCCATGCGGGTGGGCTCGAAGCAGCCGAACGCCTGGGGGCTCTACGACATGCTGGGCAACATGAACGAGTGGTGTGTCGACAACATCCAGAAGCGCTCCCAGACCAAGAACGCCGCGGGCGTCGTGGATGACGAGGCGGGGTACTACGCCCAGGATCGCGTCGATCCCGTCGGCATTGCGGACTACAGCGATTATTCCAGTGTCGTCGTTCGCGGCGGTCACTATGCAAGCGGCTGGACGGCCGTTCGGGCCGCCTACCGATTTGGAAACAACTGGTGGGGTTCGCTGGCGAATACGGTTGGCTTCCGCGTGGCGTGCCCGATCGACCTTTGGTAAGCCCTCGACAAGAAGCAGGAGACTTGATTTATGAAAAAGCATTTCATCGTTTTTTGGGTGGCCGTTGCGGCCGCCGCGTCGTTTGCCGTGCCGACGGTTTCGAATGTGCAGGTGACGCAGCATCCGGCGACGCACGCCGTCACCGTCGACTACGACCTGACGGAGGACGCCATCGTGACGGTCGCCTTCCTGACCAACGGCGTGGTCTGCGAGGCGGCGACGTCCGTGGCCGGCGACGTGTGGCGGCTCGTCAAGGTGACGGGCGAGCTCAAGAAGGGCAGCACGACCGAGTACATGTCGTACCCAAATCGAAAGATTTCGTGGGACATGGCGGCGGATCTTGGCGCCGACAACGTGGCGAACCATTCCGTGACGGCGCGTGTTTCGGCGTGGACGACGGATGCGCCGCCGCCCTATTACGTCTTCGATCTCGTGAGCGCCCATGCCGAGACGCGGCGGCGGCACTATGAATGCGAATGGCAGCTTCCCGGCGGCATCGGGAGCGATCTCTACCGCACGACGAAGATGGTCTTCCGCCGCATCCCGGCTGCAAACCAGACGTTCGTCATGGGGGCGCCGGCAACCGAGACGGAGGCCGCAGGCCTGCTGAACGCCAATGGCTGCGGACAGGAGACGCAGCACAACGTGACCTTCACCAGGGATTTCTACATCGGCGTCTTCGAAGTGACGCAGGCGCAGTGGATTCAGGTCATGGGGTCGATTCCCGGGGAATCGGACACGTCGGGCAATCTGTGGAGCATGCGGCAGCATGCCACGAACGATGCGAAGACGCTGCCGATTCAGAGTTGCGCGCGCAACCGTTGGCTGTGCGGCGAAAAGCATGCCCAGGACTCCTGGAAGGGCGATGTGGACGAGCTCCCGGGCGTTGGACACCCGACGTTCTTCTACAAGTTCCGCCAGCTTGCGGGCGACGCGACCGCGACGACCAAGCACTACAACCTGCCGTACGAGGCGCAGTGGGAGTTTGCCTGCCGCGCCGGCACGACGACGGCGTTCAGCGATGGCCGCGACTACAGCGCGTCGACCGACTACTCGGACATCGCCGTCTACGACCGCCAGCAGGCGGAAGGCCCGGTGCGCGTCGGTTCGAAGAAGCCGAATCCCTGGGGGCTTTACGACATGCACGGCAACATGGGGGAAGTCGTTTTGGACAACGTCAAGGCGAATGCAACGGGTTCCTACGTGGACGCCAACTATGCCGCCGACGCAACGGATCCGCATGGATGGGAGGACACCCACTTCAACGTCGGCGTTCGTGGCGGCTCATGGGTTCAAGGGAGGCAGACGCTCCGCAGCGCGTACCGAAACAATGGAAACTGGTGGGGCAATCCGCAGTTCAACCAGGGTTTCCGCATTGCGGTGCCGGTCGACGAATTGTAGGCATCCGCTTCTCAATGGCTTGCCGCGACATGGATTTGAAGAGGACGATCATGAATGGCGTCGCTTCCGGCTTTTGTTCCCTCGCGCTTGGGCTCCCGGCGACTTCCGCCGTGACGGCCGACCGGTTCGGGGCGCTTTACTATCCGGGTGAAACCGCCGTGTTCACGACGGATCAAGCAGGCGACTGGCAGGTGGCGGATTGGCGGGACGCCCTTTGCGCGAAGGGCACGGTGGCGGACGGGGTCGTTTCCGTCTCGCACGACGGGATCGGCAGGCGCTACGGAGCCTTCAAACTGACGATCGGCACGAACGAGACATGGTTCGCCTTCTTGCGAACCCGGCGCGTCAATCCGTGCGGCTGGGTCGGCGTCGGCACGCACAGCAGTCACGGATGGCATCGGCGGGACTACCGCTATCTCGATCTCATGTCCGCAGCCGGCATCGGCATGGTGCGCGACGATGTGATTTGGGCCTGGTACGAAAAGGAGAGGGGCGTGTACGATTTCGATGCGCGCCTTCGCGGACTGATTGACGAGCTGTGCAAGCGCGGCATCCGGTTCCATCCCGTCCTCAACGGCAGGAACGACCTCTACCCGAATCCGCTCGATCCCGACGCCTATGCGAATTTCGCCGCGGCGTTCGTGAAGGAATTCAAGGGCAAGGTCCGCAGCTGCGACATTTTCAACGAACCCCACAACTTCGACTTCCCGCACGTCTATTTGCCGGAGGGGGAGGCGTTCAAAAAGTGGCAGTGCCATCCCGATGCGCCGTGGATTCCGAAGCATGCCGAGGCGACGCGCAAGGCGGTCGCCGCGATCAAGGCGGTCGATCCGGATTTCTCCCCCGGCGTGGGCGTCGAAGACTTCTGGGAGTTCTTCAAGATCATGCTCAAGGGGGATCTTGTGCGGGCCGACGACCTCGTTTCGATCCACCCCTACGATCACGAGCGCCATCCGCCCGAGGGCAACTGGCTTTTCAAGGACAACGGCCGCGAAGTGCGGGAATACCTGCTCGCGCATGGCGGCGCGACGCGTCTGGCGATCACCGAATGCGGATGGACGACGTATGAGCCGGATCGCGACGCAACGCACGCCTTTGTGGGCGGCTATCCGCCCAGTTCGCTGGTGCAGCAGGCGCAGTACCTGGTCCGATTCTGGATTCTTTCCCGCCAGCTTGGCATCGAGTTCGCCTGCCAGTACGATTTCATGGACGACGGCCCGAAGCGCAACTACACGGAGCATAATTTCGGCCTCGTGCGCCAGGACTATACGCCGAAGCCGTCTTTCTCCGCGTTGGCGACGATGACGCGCCTTGTGGGCGAGGCCGCGCCCAAGGGGTCTTTCTCCACCGACGAGGCCCGCTACCGGCTTTATCGTTTCGAGAAGGGCGGAATGATCATTTTCGCGGCCTGGGCGCTGCGCGACGAGACGGATGTGGCGTGGCCGATCGACGGGGGCGTCCAGGCGACGGAGGCGATCGACCTTCAGGGCAATTCGATTCCGCCGCCGATTCGCGACGGGCGGCTCGTGCTCTCGGAGGCGCCGATTTATTTGATTGGGAGGTGACAAAATGGATCCAGTGTTTCATGAAGCGAAGTGGATATGGAGCGGGGCGGAAGACGGGTACAACGACTTCCGCCAGGCTCGGCACGCGTTTGCGCTGACGGCGGCGCAGGCGGCCGCGGCGGCGAGGGACGGGGCGCGGCTGCGGATCACCGCCGATGCGCTCTACCAGGCGCGCCTCAACGGACACCGGCTCGGGTTCGGACCGGCCAAGTCGGCGCAGGGCACCCGCGGGGTGGATCCCTACGAGGTGTCCGGCCTGTTGGCGGAGGGGGGCAACGTCCTGGAGGTCGTCGTGCTGAACATCGGCGTCGGCACGATGACCTACTGCCCCGGCAAACCGGGGTTGCGCTTCGAGATCCGCATCGGCGACGAGACGGTTGCCGCCAGCGGGACGGAGACGCAAATGCGGATTGACCGGCGTCGGCGCAGCGACACGGTGCGCCGCTGGATTCTGCCTTGCATCGAGGATTTCAACGCGGCCGGCGTCGAGGCGGAATGGGAAGCGGCCGTCGTGGTCGAGCGGAACCTGGCGCTGTACCCGCGCCGGGTGCCGTTGCCGACGCGCGAAGCCCTGCCGCCCAAACGCCTGCTCGTGGCGGATCGCGTGCGTCTTCCCTCCTTCGCGATCAGCTTCCGGCACAAGCCCTACCTGGTGACGCCGGACGAATGGTCGCGCGCGAACATCTACGAGACCCCGGCATGGTTCGTCACCGACATCGTGTCGCCCGTGGCCCAGACGTTGCGCTTCACGCCGACCTGTGGCTCGGCGACCTGGTATCGGGAAGGGCGGAAGGTGTTCGCGGGGTCGGGGTGGGAGCCCTGGACGCGGAATGCGGAGAATCCCGGCGAGATCGCCCTGGCGGCCGGCGCCAACCGGTTGATCGGCGTTCATCATCGCGACCATTTCGAGCAACTGAATCTGGCCGGATTTTGCGAGGCTCCCGTGCGGTTCGCGAATCCCTTTGGCGACGGCGGTTTCCAAGTGGTCCTCACGGACGCGAAAACGCCGCCGTTGGAACCGGATTGGGAAGCGCTCCGGGTCTCCATGCCGACCATGGACCCCGCGCATACCATGGAATGGGCGAACGGCCAGGATCTGGTGGTGGGGGCGGAAGCGCTTCCGGGCGACGGGCGCGAGTTCGCGGCGTTGCTGCGCACGCCCGCCTCAGCTCCGCTGGAACTGCCGCCCGCCGCTCCCGGCACGGCGGTGCGATTGATCCTGGATCTCGGCGCGGTGCACAACGGGTGGCTGGCGTTCACCGCCCGCGGCCGGGAGGGCAGCCGCCTGATCTTCTCCTTCTTCGAGGGCTTCCAGGAGGGCCTGTCCTGGCGTCCGCAGTGGACTTTCGGCAGCGAGAACGCGCTGACCTACCGGCTGGCGGATGGCGTCCGGTCCTTCGAGAGCTTCCATCCCTACGGGGTTCGCTACATCGCCATCCACCATACGGGCGAACATTCCGTCAGTCTGTCGGATCTGCGGGTGCTGACCGCGAACTGCGGCAGTCGCAACCAAGGATGCCTGCGCTGTTCCGACCCCCTCCTGAACGACGTCTACGAGATCGGCGTCCAATCCGTGATTTCCGGCATGGACGACACCTTCATCGACTGTCCGACCTTCGAGCAGGTCAACTGGAATTGCGACAATCGGGCCGCCTTTCTGGGGGAAAGCCTGACCTGCGGCAACCGCGAGGTGGCCCGGCACAGCATTGAACTGTTTGCGGAGGATCCCGGTTTCACCGGACTCGTCCGCAGCCAGTATCCCAGCACCTGGGACGCCTTCATTCCGGTGTATTCGTTCCATTGGATCCTGTGGTGCCGCGACTATGCCGACGCCACCGGGGATCTTGATTTCATCCGTCGCCTGTTCCCGCGCATTCGCGCGGGGGTCGAGGAAGCGCTGGGGAAAATCAACGCGCAAGGGCTGTTCGAGTGGAGCGACGTCTGGCATTTTGTCGAATGGGGGCACGGGCGCGACGACGAGCATGCCGTCTGCTCCGCCGAGCAGGCGGGTCTGGCCGGTGCGTTGGAGGCGGCGGGCGATCTGGCCGAACGTCTGGGAGAACCCGACGGCGCCGCATGGCGCGCAAGCCGGGATCGTCTGGTCGAGGCGATCAACCGCGAGTTGTGGGACGAGTCGCGCCAGGCGTATGTGGACAGCCTGCACGAGGACGGCAAACCCTCCGAGGTGGCGAGCCAGACCGTCAACGCCATGATGGGCATCTACGGGGTCGCTTCGGAGGCTCGCGCGCGCGCCTTGGCGGACCGCATTCTGGCGGGGGACAAGGCGTTGCTGCCGTATGGAAGTCCCTTCGGGCTCTACTACATTCTGGAGCTCTACGATCGTTTGGGCTGGGTCGAGCCGATCTTCGCGGCGATCCGCCATCGCTGGGGCGACATGGTGCGCGATGGCGACCGGACGACGTGGGAGCATTTCGCGGAATTCGGGTATGGCGAATTCCCCACCCGCAGCCGCTGCCATCCCTTCGCCGCCTACGTCGTCAAGTATCTGGCGAAATACCTGCTCGGGGTGCGTCCGCCGCCGGGCGGCACGGGCGATTGGCGGATTGAACCGAACCCGCCGGCGGATGTGACCTTCTGCCGCGGCGCCGTGCCGACATCGGACGGCATCGTGAGAGTGGATTGGGAGCGGGCCTGAAATTTGACGGACATCTCGGAAGGGTGGTGGCGCATGATCGATCCGGAGGCGAACGACGAGATCCGCCAGGATTTCGAAAAGGACGACTTCCACGTGCCGAAGCTCTGGTTTGGCATCGGCGCGTGGAACGTCGAGATGTACTCGAAGATCGTCGACGTGAAACCCGGCGAAAGCCTGAGGGCCACGCTCAACTGGCGCTTCATGGCATCGGAATGATTCGGAGCGATGGGAGCAGCCCGGTGAATATTGACACGGGTAGCTTCTTGACTCGAACCCTTAGAAATGGCATAGTAAACAAGGAATGAAGAGCGGGGGCCGTCCGCATTGTCTTTCGTATTCTGCCATGCTCAAACCTTTTAAATACTCGTTGTTCATCATCATCGGCGTTGCTCTGGCCATTGGAGTCGTCAAGGTGTTCTATCCGCTCGTGACGAAGCGCAACGAGCTCGCCGACGCCCGCCGGGCCGTCGTCATGGACAACGAGCATCTGCGCAAGCAGATTTCGGAATACAAGCAGAAGCAGAGCGATTTCCAGAACGATCCCGAATACATCGAGCTTGTTGCTCGTCGTCAGGGTCTCGTCAAGCGAACCGAAGTGATCTTCGATTTCTCACACCTCTCAGGAGAATAGCGCCATGCATATAGGCACACAGTATTATCGTCCGCCGTTTCCCAACCAAAAGTACTGGAAGGACGACTTTGCTCGCATTCGCGACAGCGGGCTCGACACGGTCCAGCTTTGGGTGCTCTGGGGCTGGGTGGAGCCCAAGCCCGGCGAATTCATTTTTGACGACTATGATGCGCTGGTGGATCTTGCCGCGCAAAACGGTCTCGGTGTCGTTCTCAGCGCGATCGCCGAGATCCAGCCCTACTGGATCCATCGCGAAGTTCCCGGGAGCGAACTGGTGTCGAATTACGGTCACAAGATCATCTCCAGCAACCGCAATGAATGTCATTTCGGCCTGACGCCCGGCGGATGTTTCGACAATCCCGGCGTCTGGGAGCGCATGTCGGGTTTCTTCACCCAAGTGGCGACGCGCTATGCGCCGGCTTCGCATTTGCGTGGTTGGGATTGCTGGAACGAGTTGCGCTGGAACGTCAACGCTCAAGCGCTCGCTTGTTTTTGCCCGGAGACGATTCGCGAATTTCGGTCTTGGCTCGACGCAAAATACGGCGGCCTCGACGGTCTCAACCAGGCGTGGCAGCGTCGTTACCGCGTCTGGGAGGATGTCCTGCCCGGCAAAATCCCCGGCCAGCCCTACACCGAGATGATGGCGTTTGAGCATTTCCTGACTGTTCGCGCCAACCGCCATGCCAAGGCGCGCTACGACATCATCAAGGCCATCGACCCACTGCGTCCCGTGACCGTCCATGGCTCTTGCCCCACGCCTCTCTACGACTATGGGCAGCACGATCACGCACTCAACAAGGGCAACGACTGGGCGTTTGCCGACGCCCTTGACGGCGTTGGTTCTTCGAGCTTTCCCAAGTGGACCCATCTCGACGATGCCGATTTTTCGATGCGCGTCGAATGCGTCAAGTCCGCCGCTCGCGGCAAAAAGGTGTGGCTAAGCGAAGTCCAGGGCGGTCGCGCATCGCTCGGCAGCTCGGTGACGCCGGCTGTCGACGCCGTTTCCCAGCAGCGTTGGATCTGGAACGGCCTTGCCTGTGGCGCCGACATGATCCTCTTCTGGTGCTGGCGCGACGAAGTGTTCTGCTCGGAGGCCGGCGGCTTCGGCCTTATTGGCGGCGACGGCCTTGCCGAGGAGCGCCTTGAGGCCATGCGCGCCACGGGTCGCGTGTTGCGGGAGCATCGTTCGCGGTTCGAGGCGTATCAGCCTGTCACGCCCGAGGTCGGCATGCTCTTCAGTCCGCAGTCCTACTACCAGGACTGGGCTCAAAACGGCAATGCGGATGCTACGACTTCCGCTTTCATCGGTGTGGCTCGCGCCCTCGTCCGCAACAACATCCCCTATGTCGTTGTCGAGGAGGAGCACCTTGAGGCACTTGAGGGGTTGAAGGTCCTGTTCCTGCCGCGAACGAACGTCATGGATGACGCCGTCGCGGAAAAGCTCTCGGCCTTCGTTCGCGGCGGCGGCACGCTCGTCTGCGAATCCGAATGCGGCGCGTTCGACTCCGTCGGCATCTGGCGCTATCCCGAGGATCGCTTCACATCAAAGCTTTCCGGGTTGCGCGAAGTCGGTCGCCGCGAACTCGATGGCGACCAGATCGCCATGACGATCGATGGCGAGGCGCTTGATCTCAACGTGAAGCAGTGGCTCACGCCTTGGATGCGTGGCGATGCGCAGATCCTTGCCGACCACCCGGACGGCGCCCTCGTCTCCGTTGCCCCTGTCGATCATGGCAGGCTCGTGCTTTGCGGCACGTATCTCGCCGAGGCCTATCGCCGGGCGCCGAACGTCGGCTACGAACGATTCGTCGCCTGGGCCGTCGCCTCGTCCGGATGGACGCCGGACATCGTTGTGGAGCCGGCAGATGGCTCCGACGCTGTCTTCTTCGTCAAGCAAGGCACCTCTGGCGGCAAGCGCATGGTGTTCGTCTTCTTCCCCGAAGACTGTGACGACGTGAGGCTATGCTTCCGCCAGGGGTTCATCGAGCCTTCGACGATGCGCGAGCTGATTTCGGATGTTGAAGTCCCGGTGGTGCGCGAAGGCGACGGAACGACCTGCGTCGTCCATGCGCCGGAGTGGCGCTTCGCCGTTCTCGCGGCGCAGTAGAGGTTGTCAAGCCCGGCATCGTCGTGCGATTGCCTCTGGCCGGTCGCACGAGTGCGTCATGATTTTTGGGCGGGCACGAGGCGCCCACCCACGGGAGAGCCTTTGCTGTGGAATGGGGTGGGCACGAGGCGCCCACCCACGGGAGAGCCTTTGCTGTGGAATGGGGTGGGCACGGGGTGCCCACCCACGGGAGCTCCTTGGGGAAGTGCGCTTGCGCTAGAAGCGCAGGGCGAGGCCGCCGGAGGCGACGAGGCTGGAGTAGTCGGCTTCGCCGCGGATGGCGTCGCCGAGCAAGATTTCGGCTTCGTCCACCCACTCGTAGCCGGCTTCGGCCTGGAGGCCGAGGTTCGGCAGGAGATACACGGCGACGCCCAGGCGCGCGGCCGCGCCGGGGAGGCACTCGGTGTCGCTCTGGCGGACGCTGCCGCACTCGATCTCGAGCTCGGCGACGTTGCAGAGCGCCTCCACGGCGCCGAAGACGTCGAGCCAGCCGGCGACGTGCCACGTGAACCGCGGTCCGAACCCGATCTGGTAGAGGTCGCTGGTGAACCGGGCGCGAATCTGATCGCCGGGGATCGTCCGCCCCCCGGTCGCGCCCAGATCCTGGTGGTAGGGCGCGTAGGGCTCGCTGTCGGGATGGAAGAACGTGAAGTCGGTTTCGTCCGGGTAGGGGCCGTCGCTGAAGAGGTAGTAGTCCCGCCACGACTGCGCGCGCACCGTGCCGCCGCCGGCCAGGCCGCTGGCCTGCGTCTCCATGTCCCAGTAGCCGGCGACGCGCAGGGAGAGCCCGGCGGCGACGCGCTCGCCCGCGTAGAGGTCATATCCCACGGCGAGGGCGGCGCCGAGCGGGCGGTCGCGGTCGCTTCCGCTCAGCAGAGCCGCGCCGCCGCCGGGCGTGACCGTCGTCTCGGTCGTCGTCCGGGTCGCGGCGTATTTCTTGAAGGCCGGATTGTTCGGGAAGTCGGGGTCTTGCACGACCACGACGTCGTTCACGCTCCAGGGGCCGTGCCCGGCGATCTCCTTGTCGTAGGTGATCTTGTGCGACGCGGAGACGGAGGGGCCGCCGGCCTGGCCGGCGACCGAGCTTTTGACGCGCGCGCGCCAGGCGGGGCCGGCGGAGAGGCTCCACCGATCCGGCCCTTCCCCGGCGAGGGCGGCGCCCGTGAGCGCCGCGACCGCGAGCAGGGTGAATCCTGCCATCAATCCAGTCTTTTTCATAACCGTTTTTGTCCTTTCTGTGGCTTTCATTTGAGGATGAACACGCGGAAGAAGGCGTTGTCGCCGGCGGGCGTCTGGATCTCCAGCGTGACCGTGCCGTCGGCCTCCAGCATGGCGTCTGCCGGGACGAGCACGTTGGCGGCGCCGCCGAGCTCGGCGCGGTGCTCGATGCGGAAGGTGGCGAGGTCGGGGTCGCCCCATTCCGCGGCGCGCTCGACGACGACGCCCAGCGCCATGCGGTCGGCCGGGAGGAAGCGGATGTCGCAGATTTCCAGGCCGACGATGATCGCGTCGGTCTCCACGCCGGCGACGTTCATGCCCAACGTCAGCTGGGCCATGTAGGCCTGGTCGTTGGCCAGCGCCGGATCGAGGTGCAGCGTGACGCCGCCCGAGTTCATCCCCGCGCTGCGGAAGACGAACGTCCCGAGGGCGGGATGCCCGAGGATGGTGACGCGCTGCAGGTTGCGCGTGTTGCTGAAGGCGTAGTCGCCGATGGACGCGACTTCGGCGGGGAGCGTCAGCTCCGTGAGCGCCTGGGCGCCGGAGAAGGCGTACGATCCGATGTGGAGGGCGGCGGGCTGCGTCGGGTTCTGCCAGTCCCGGGTGGGCGGGAAGTCGATGCGGGCCAGCGTCGGGATCTGCATGAAGGCCTTGCTGCCGATGCTCGTGCAGAAGACCGGGAGGCGCACGGCGGTGATGCCGTTCTTGCCCGAGAAGGCGCCCGGCGCGATGGCCGTGACGAAGCGGCCGTCGATCATGTCGGGCAGGGTGAGCTCCAGTCCCGCGAGCGGCGGGGGCGGATCCGCGAACCCGGTGATGGTCGCGGTGCCGTCGGCGTTCACGGTGTAGGCGAAGAGCGCGGCGGGCGTGCCGCCGGGCTCGGCCGTCCAGTGCGCGTGCAGCGTGTGCGCCGCGTTGTCGAGCAGCGCGCCGCCGGGCTGGGCTTGCATCGCGCCGACCGCGAAGCCGTTGAACCAGCCGACGAGCGTGTAGCCCTCGCGCGCCGCGACGGGCAGCTCGCCGTAGACGTTGACGCAGACTTGCGTGACGGCGCTGGCGCCGTCGGCGAACGCGCCGCCCGTGGCGTCGAACACGACCTGCACGCCGGCCGGCGTGTAGTAGTACGTGGCGCCGATCACCGGGTCGCCGGTGAACGTGCCGCCGATGCCGTCGAGCATGTCTTTGTTCCAGTCCGTTGCGGCTTGCGCGCCGTCGGGGATGCCCCAGGTCGGGGCGGTGCCGTCGGCGTACAGCGTGATGCCGGTGCAATCCCTGAACATTTGCTGGTAGCAGTAGGAGGCCAGTTGCGTTGCCGGAAGATCGGGCAGGCGCGTCAGGCCCGTGCAGCCCTCGAACATGGAGGCGTAGCAGTAGACGTCCAGGGCCGTCGCCGGAAGAACCGGAGCCGCCGTCAGGTTCGTGCAGCCCGTGAACATGTTCTGGTAGCAGATGCTGGCCAGTTGCGTGGCCGGCAGCGCCGGGGCGTTCGTCAGGCCCGTGCAGCCGGAGAACATGTAGGCGTAGCAGGCGTCGGCCAGGTTCGTCGACGCCAGCGCGGGCGTCTCCGTCAGCGCCTTGCAGCTTCGGAACATGCCGGCGTAGCAGTCGTCGGCGAGCGTCTCGGCGGGCAGCGTCGGCGCCGTCTCCAGCGTCGAGCAGCCGTGGAACAGGTGGTCGTAGCAGGAGGCGGTCAGGTTCGTGGCCGGCAGTGCCGGGGCGCTGACGAGCTCCCTCCAGTAGCGGAAGAGGTTGGCGAAGCAGTAGTTGGCCATGGCCGGCTGCCCGCCGCCCAGCACCGTCGAATAGTCGAGCAGCGTTTGTATGTCGCCGGAGCAGGTCACCGGGGCGGTGGCGGCAAGCGTCCAGCCGGGAGCGATCATGTTGTTATCCGAGATGCGGGTGTTGTCCGTGCCGCGGATGTGGAGGCGGTAGTCGTTGGGCGCGTGGAGCGCTGCCGCTGCGCCGGCGGTGGTGAAGACCGCCCAGTCCGTCGTGTTGGTGGAGTACTCGAGCGTCCCGTCCCACGACGCCACCTGCGGCGTGATGGTGAACGTGTTCGTGCTCGCGAAGGTGAGGTAGGGGGTCAGGCCCGGGGGCGGCGGCGCGTAGTAGTACGTCCGGCCGGGCACCGGGTCGCCGGTGAAGCTGCCGCCCGTGCCGACGAGCATGTCCGTGTTCCAGCCCGCCTCCTCCTGCGCGTCTGCGGGGATGCCCCACTCCTCGCCGGGGCCGACTTTGCTCAGCGTGATGCCCGTGCAGTCCTTGAACATGGCTCCGTAGCAGCCATAGTCCAGCACCGTGGCCGGCAGTTCAGGCAGGCGCGTCAGGCCGGTGCAGCCCTCGAACATGTTCGCGTAGCAGTGGCTGGCCAGGGTCGTCGCCGTCAGGGCCGGCGTCTGCGCCAGTCCGGTGCAGCCGGTGAACATCCTGTAGTAGCAGTGGCCGGCCAGCGTCGCGGCGGGCAGTGCCGGGGCCTGCGTCAGGCTCGTGCAGCCGGCGAACATCTCGTAGCAGCAGTAGCCGGCCAGGTTCGTGGCGGGCAGCACGGGAGCAGCCGCCAGGCTCGTGCAGCCGTTGAACATGCCGAAGTAGCAGTGGGAGGCCAGCGTCCCGGCCGCCAGAACCGGCGCGTTCGTCAGAGCCGTGCAGCCCTCGAACATGCACCGGCAGCAGTGGCCGGCCAGATTCGTCGCCGCGAACGCGGGGGCGGTGGTGAGACTTGTGCAGTCCTTGAACATGCCGTCGTAGCAGTAGGGCGCCAGCGTCCCGGCGGGAAGCGCGGGCGCATCCGTCAGCGCCGTGCAGCCGCGGAACATGTCGCGGTAGCACTCCTCGGCCAGCGTCGCGGCCGTCAGGGCGGGCGCGGACTCGAGGCTGGTGCAGCCCTCGAACATGGATGCGTAGCAACGGTTGGTCAGCGTCGTGGCCGGCAGCGCCGGGGCGCTGACGAGCCACGTCCAGTCCTTGAAGAGGTTGCCGAAGCAGTCGGCGCCCATGGCCGGATGGTCGCCGGCTTCCACCGTCGGATAGTCGAGCAGCGTCTCGATGTTGCCGGAGCAGGCGACCGGCGCGGTGGCGTCGAGGTCCCAGCCGAACATGTACGAGCCGACGCAGGTGTTGTTCGTGCCGCGGATGTGGAGGCGGTAGTCGCCGAATCCGCCCAGCGCCGCATCCGCGCCGGCGGTGGTGAGCGCGTGCCAGTCCGCCGCGTCGGTGGAGTACTCAAGCCCGCCATCCCAGGACTTGAGCAGCGGCGTGATATTGAACGTGTTCGTGCTCGTGAACGTGAGGTACGCGGTCGAGACCGGCGGCGTGGACGGCGTGTAGTAGTAGAGAGCGCCGATCGCCGGGTCGCCGGTGAAGGAGCCGCCGGTGTTGGCGAGCATGTCGGTGTTCCAGCCCATGGCTTCCGCTGCGTCGTTCGGGATGCTCCAGGTCGGGGCGGTGCCTTCGGCGTGGAGCGTGATGCCCGTGCAATCCTTGAACATGGAGCCGTAGCAGCCGTAGTCGAGCGTCGTGGCCGGCAGTTCAGGCAGGCGCGTCAGGCCGGTGCAGCCCTCGAACATGCTGGCGTAGCAGTGGCTGGCCAGGGTCGTCGCCGCCAGGGCCGGCGCCGCCGTCAGGCCGGTGCAGCCGGCGAACATCTTCTGGTAGCAGAAGTCGGCCAGCGTCGCGGCCGGCAGCGCCGGCGCGTTGGTCAGGCCCGTGCAGCCGGCGAACATCGCGTAGCAGCAGCGGCTGGCCAGGGTCGCGGCCGGGAGCGCCGGGGCTTCCGCCAGGCTCGTGCAGCCCTTGAACATGTTGAAGTAGCAGGAGTCGGCCAGCGTGGCGGCCGGCAGGGCCGGCGCGTTCGTCAGCGCCGTGCAGCCCTCGAACATGGCGTAGTAGCAGGAGCCGCCGAGCGTCGTGGCGGGCAGATCCGGCGCCTCGGTCAGCGTCGTGCAGCCCTTGAACATGTCGCGGTAGCTCTCCTTGGCCGTCGCCGCGGCCGGCAGCGCGGGCGCGTTCGTCAGCGCCGTGCAGCCCTCGAACATGCTGTAGTAGCAGCCCTCGGTCAGGTTCGTCGCCGGCAGCGACGGCGCGCTTGTCAGCGCGGTGCAGTCCTGGAAGAGGTTGATGAAGCATTCGTCGGCCATGGCCGGGTGCTGGCCGGCCTCCACGGTCGGGTAGTCGAGCAGCGTCTCGATGTTGCCGGAGCAGGCGACGGTTCCGTCGGCGGTGATCCGCCAACTGAACGCGGGGAAGCCGCCGGTGATGTGGGTGTTGTTCGTCCCGCGCAGGTGGAGCCGGTAGTCGCCGAATCCGCCGAGCGTCGCATCCGCGCCGGCGGCGGTGAAGGCCGTCCAGTTCGTTCCGTCGGTGGAGTACTCGAGCCCGCCGTCCCACGACGGCATCTGGGGGTTGATCGCGAAGGCGTCCGCGCTCGAGAACGTGAGGTACGCGGTCGAGACCGGCGGCGTGGCCGGCGTGTAATAGTAGATGTCGCCGGGCACCGGGTCGTCGGTGAAGCTGCCGCCGGTGTTGGCGAGCATGTCGGCGTTCCAGCCGGTGGCTTGCGCTGCGTCGTTCGGGATGCCCCAGGTCGGGGCGAGGCCTTCGGCGTGGAGCGCGATGCCCGTGCAGTCCTTGAACATGGAACCGTAGCAGCCGAAGGCCATTGTTGTGGCCGGCAGTTCCGGCAGGCGCGTCAGACCCGTGCAGCCCTGGAACATGGAGCCGTAGCACCAGTCGGCCAGCGCCGTGGCCGACAGTGCCGGTGCATTCGTCAGGCCGGTGCAGCCATGGAACATGGAGCCGTAGCAGCCTTGCGCCAGCGTCGTGGCCGACAAGACCGGCGCCTGCGTCAGGCCCGTGCAGCCGGAGAACATGGATCCGTAGCACCAGGCGGCCAGCGTCGTGGCCTGCAGGGCCGGCGCCTGCGTCAGCCCCGTGCAGTTCTTGAACATGGATCCGTAGCATCGGTCGGCCAACGTTGCGGCCGGCAGTGCCGGTGCGTTCGTCAGGGCCGTGCAGCCCGCGAACATGTACTGGTAGCAGTTGGGCGCCAGCGTCGTGGCGGGCAGCGCCGGCGCGTCCGTCAGACTCGTGCAGTCGTTGAACAGGTAGCTGTAGCCGTTTTTCGCCAGTGTTGCCGCAGGCAGCGCCGGTGCGTTCGTCAGGGCCGTGCAGCCGGAGAACATGGCGTAGTAGCATTTCTCGGCCAGATTCGTGGCCGGCAGTTCCGGTGCTTCCAGCAGGTCTGCGCAGTCGTAGAACATGAGGTCGTAGCAACCCTCGGCCAGCGTCGTGGCCGGCAGCTCGGGCGCCTCGGTCAAGCCGGTGCAGCCTTGGAACATGGCGCGGTAGCACTCCACGGTCAGAT
>JBMNOD010000047.1:0-26512 GCA_050942875.1 Kiritimatiellia bacterium | reverse complement strand
CGCGCCCCCCCCCCCCCCCCCCCCCGGAAACTCCTCGCTCCTCTCCACGCTCTTCTCACTAAATCCGGGGTCCGGGGCAGCGCCCCAGCGGAAACTCCTCGCTCCTCTCCACGCTCTTCTCACTAAATCCGGGGTCTGGGGCAGCGCCCCAGCGGAAACTCCTCTCTACGCTCTACGCTCTCCTCACCAACCCAACCCCTAACCCCTAGCCCCTTCCCCCTAAACCCCCACCCCCGCCTTGAAATTCGGAATTGTCACCCCCGTGCTGAATTCGCGCTCGACGTTCAAGGCCTGCGCGGCCTCCGTCAAGGCGGAATGCGAGACCATTCCAGGCATCCACTTCGTCCGGGAAAGCGTCGCCTCGACGACGCCCTGCGACGACATCGCCCGCGCCTGCGGCTGCGACTACGTCTGCGCCATCGACACGGGCATGTACGACGCCGTCGGCCACGGGCTCGACGCCGCCGTCGCCGCCGGATGCGACATCCTCGCCTGGCTGAACGCCGACGAGCAGTATCAGCCCGGCGCATTCAACGCCGTGGCCGCCGCCTTCGAGGCCGACCCCGAGCTCGACCTCGTCTTCGGCGACTACCTCATCCTCGGCGCCGACGGCAGGCTCCTCGCCGCCCGCCGCGAAATCCCGCCCCGCCTCTTCTACCTGCGGCATGGCGTCAACTACCTGCTCAGTTGCACCGTCTTCTTCCGCGCCGGCTTCTGGCGGCGGTTCGGCGGCTTCGATCCCGCCTATTCGCTCGTGGCCGACAAGAAGTTCTACTTCCGCGCACTCGAAAGCGGCGCCAAAGTCAGGCACCTGCCCGCCTTCCTCGGCGTCTACGGCTCCACCGGCCACAACATCTCGCTCCTGCCCGCCGCCGCCGAAGAGCAGCGACGGCTCCGCGACGAAATCGGCGCGTCGCCCCACCCCGCCCTCCGCCGTTGCGTCCGCGCCTTGCGCGGCGCCGAAAAGCTCCTCCGAGGCTGCTACTGGCCCCGGAAGATTTCCACGACCGTGTTCAACGCCGAAGGCGAACCGCAGCCGTTCACCGGCCGGCTCTCCACGCGATGGAGATGGAGCTGATGCGCTACAACGCCCCCCCGCCAGACCCTGCCACGCGCATCACGCCCTCCTTCGTCCGGCGCGTCGCCTTCGCCCTCGGCGGCCTGGCCGCCGTCGCCCTGCGCCTGTTCACGGCCCCGTGGCGCGCCCGCCTCGCCCGCCGGCGCGGCGCCGACGCCCCCGTCTTCCTCTACGAACCCTACGGCATGGGCGACGTCATCGCGCTCCAGCCGCTCGTGCGCGCCCACCTCGACGCCGGACGCGCCGTCGTCCTCGCCGCCAAGCCCGCCTGGGCGGACCTCGTGCCGCCCCACCCCGCCTTCTCCTTCGTCCCCGTCTCGCCCGGCTACACCTCCTACGATCCCCGCCGCAAATACCGGGGGTTCTTCCGCCAGGCCCGGCGGCTCGCCAGAGCCCTCCGCCCCCACGCCGCCGGGGCCGACGGCATCGACGTGCGCGGCGACGTGCGGAGCCTCGTCATCCTCTACCTCGCCGGCTGTGGCAGGGTCCGGACCCTCCCCCGCTACTTCACGGCCAACGACTGCCGCGTCGTGCCCCTCGCCGCGCGGTTCGTCCCCCTGCGCCGCGACGTCTCGCGCCGCCTCGTCAACGCCGCCTTCGCCCCCGAAGGCGCCACGCTCGACCGCCCCACGATGAAGCACCTGATGCCTTCCGGGGGCGTCGTCCCCGATCCGCGCCGCATCGGCCTCGTGCCGCTCACCCCGTGGGCGGGCAAGCAATGGGTCCCCGAACGCTGGCGCGACGTCGTCCAGAAGCTCAAGGCCGCGGGCTTCACGCCCGTCGTGCTCTGCGGCCCCGGCGAACGCGCGGCGGCGCTCGACGCCACCGCCTGCGAGCCCGGCGACGTCGATTGCCGCGAAGCCGACTCCCCGCGCCGCTGGGTCGCCTTGCTCGCCAAGTGCGGCGCCATCGTCACCGTCAACACCGGCCCCATGCACGTGGCGGACGCGCTCGACAAGCCCCTCGTCGTCATCGAAGGCGGGAGCCGCCTCCCCCTCTGGGCGCCCGAGAACGACCATGCCGTCGTGATCCACCACCAGCCCGAGGCGCCGTGCGCACCCTGCCACCAAGTCGGCGACCCCGGCTGCGGCCGCCGCTGCCTCATGCTCGTCGAAGTCGACGAAGTCCTCGACGCCCTGCGAGAGCTGATTGCGCCATAAGGCGCTGGCGTGTCGCCGGCTTGTTTGATCCGACTGATCTTTTTCGGGGTCTGTCCCCAAAAAAGGCCCACGATGGGCGAACCATCCGCCGCCCCGCTGGAGCCCGCCGTCCCGGCGCGGCCGTTCGCATTCCGTGGACGCGGCGTCCTCGCCGCGTCTCGCCACCCAAGCCCATTCGCCCGCGCCATCGGCGCGGTGCGCCTTGGAACCAGGGGCACGGACATTCCTGTCCGTGGTTGCGCCCACGGGTTGGAAAACCCGTGCCCCTTTGCCATTTGCCCGCGGAGACCGCGGCCTCCATCGACACAATCCACGGTTTTTGGGGACAGACCCCAAAAACATTGGGGACAGACCCCAAAAACAGCGAGGAGTGAGAAGTGAGGAGTTTCCGCCCCCAGACCCCGGGTTTTAGACAGGATTACAGGATTTACAGGATTGGATTGCCCAGAATCTTGTCAATCTTGTAATCTTGTCCAAGACTGCGCCACCTATGCTTCTGTGTTTCTGTGGACAAAAACCACTCGGCGCAGCCGCCACGGCACTAGCCCCTGCCGCGAAGCGGCCTGTGTTTTTCGTGGCCATTTCCAACTCGGCGCAGCCGCCACGGCAGATAAAACCGGGGTCTGGGGCGTCCCCAGCCAACACTCCTCTCTACGCTCTTCTCACTCCTCACTAAAACGAGCGGCTAGCGAGTTACAACGCCCCATCCTCCGTCAGGGCGATGCAGACCGACCAGCCGATCACATGCCAGCCGTTTTCGATTCGAGCGAGGAAGCGATTGCGGCCCTGCCTGAGGTGGACCTTTCGGAAGCCTTCGTTGATGCGCCAAACCTTCAATTCGTTGCTGCTTCCCCAGACGTGCAGATCGTTGATCCACAGATCCGAACGATCATCGCTGCCCACGGCGATCCAGACATCGCACTCTTGATCCACGAAGACTTCAGTATAGGCATACCAGATCCCATAGGGCTCCGACGTGGAAGGCACGACATACGCCTGATGCTCCCGACGCGCAACAGACGACTGGGCCTGCTCGAACTTCCATTTGACGACGCGGTTGTCCTTGCCAAGATAGGTGGCGTCGAGATCGACGACCGTCTCGGGCGGGAACCGGCGGCGGATGTTGATGCGGTCGGGGTTCGGGAAGGGCCCGATCACATACCACGAATTCACGTACATCCACTGCGTGGGCACACCGCCCATGGCTGGATTCGCGCTGGCCGAAAACTTGATGATGTTGCCCGGGACATTCTCAACCGTCGTCGAACTGAATCCGCCTAAAATACCGGGAAGCGGAGATTTCAATCCTGACGGAGACGGGCGGGCGGCAACCCTCGCCTCCTCTTCGCGATCAGCCGCCCCCCCCTTCATGGACTTGGAATCGGCTCCACCATGATGCGCCTGCTCCATCAACTGGGAGAGGTCCTTCGCCTTCTCCACGTCGCTTTCAGCGGCGGCGGCGGTCATCTCCGCACTCATGCCGGAGAGCTCGTACATGCGTTGCAGACGATCTTCGCGACTCGCGCGTTGCGCATGTTCGTTCCCCTTGACGCCCGTGATTTCGATCGCCGACTTCATGATCATCGTCGACGTCTCGACGATGCTGTCCGTCTCGGCAATCAGTTTCGTCGCTTCGGCCTTCTGCCTGTCAAACGTCTCGCGATCGCGAACGTCGCTGCGCAGCAGCTCGCTGTCGGCCTCGATGCGGACGACCTTGGCCACATCCGTCAACTTCGAAGCGGCCTGGTAGGACATCTTGCGGATGATGGCGGATTCCGCGGACTTGATCTCGCGATACGACTCGGTAATCTTCTCCTCAAGCTGCCTGGCCGTCTCGTAGGCTTCGACGATGTCCATCGTCAACACGTTCTTGTACGAATCAGGATCGGGCTCGAATTCCGGCTTTGCCAGGGGGCGCTGGTCGGGGACTTCAGAATCCGCGAGCTTCGCCAGCTCCTTGACTTTCTCGACCAGGGCTTTCTGCGCGGCGATGGTGTCGCGCTGGGCCGCCGGAATTTCCCTGGGAATCTTCCGCGACAACGCCTCGACCTCCGTCTTGCGCGTCTTCGCCTGCTTCAGCTCGTCCTTGCGGGCGGGCAGATCCTCTTCAAGACGCTTCCGTTGCTGTTCAGTCCGCGTCAGCGCCTGCTCGACCGATCGCGCATCCCGGCGTTTCTGCTCGAGTGCCCGTGTCCCCTTCCGCACCGCGCCTTCGGCCGACGCTGTGGCGTCCTTCGCCTTTTTCTCGGCCTCCCGCGCCACCTTGACGGCCTCGTCGGCCTTGCGAAGCTCATCGGCCTTTTTCGTGGCCGCGTCTACCGCCTGCTTCATTTCAGCCGCCTTGGCGTCGCGCGCCGCCGCCGCGATCCTGGCCGACTCGGCGGCCTTCGCCGCCGCTTCCTTTTCCGCGGGATCGGGCTGCTTCTCGGCCTTGGCCTGGGCGGCATCGGCCGCTTTCTGCGCCTGGGCGGCCGCGGTCGTCGCCTCGCGCGAGGCGGACTCCGTCGCCTTCCTCTGCTTCTCGGCTTCGGCCGACGCACGGCGAGCCTCGTCAGCAGCGGCAACAGCGGTCTTGACCTGCTCGGACTTGAGCTTTTCCTCGGCCTTCTGCTTCTCGGCTGTCGCCTTCAACGTCGAAACCTGTTTTTCGCCCTTCGAAATCTCGCGTTTCAACTCGGCATCCTTGCGCTGCTGCTCCTTCTCGGTCTTGATGGTCTCGGCGAGCTGTTCCGACGTCGTCTTGACGGACTCCTCAAGATTGGCGACGCGCTTGAGCGTTTGTGGGTGACTCGTGACCGCGCCGACCTGGTTTTGCAAATTGACTTGGAACTCGCGCTGCATCGTGTTGGCGTTGAGCTGGATGTCGCGCAAGGCCGAGGCGATCTCGGCCGTCGTCGAAAGTCCCGCGAACTCGGCCTTCACGGCCGCCTGGTCCATCAGGTGCTGCGCATTGGCCTGCGCGGCATCGACAGCGGCAAACACCGGGCGGGCGGCATCGAGGGCGGCGGCGATCTTGGCCGTCGTGTTCGTATCGGCAATGTTCTCGGACTGAGCCTTGGCGATCGTCTCGACGTCGGCTTCCGCTTCCGCTTGCGAGGCCAGCGCCTTCTCCTGCTCGGCCACGACGCGCGAAAGCAGCTCCTTCACTTGCTCGCGCGAATTGTCCCGCTCGGCATCGGCGAAGGCATCGTAGTCTTTCAATATCTCATTCTTCATCATGTCCATGTTGTGAAGAATGATCTGGAGCGAATCCAGCTGCTCCACCAGCTCATTGAGGCGGATCGTCTGGACGTTCTCGGCCAGAGCCTCGTACTGCGTTGCCGTCAGGTTGGGATCCGACTTGACATCCTTCGGCTCCGGGACGACGATTTCGCGCAAGGGCGTGAACAGGACGAGACAGATGAAGCCCAGCCCGTGCAGCACAATCGAAAGGACCTGCCAGACCGGCAGCGCGTACTGCCGCCGACGTTCGCGTCGGCGAACGTCATCGGCGAACATCTGCGCCTGGAAGTCGGTTCCCGCCTGCATGCCGTCCCTTCCCCGCCTACTTCTGGGCCTTGATGTCAACGGCGGTGTTGATGCCCACCACCGTCAGCCCCTCGCCTTGGCAGACGTCGAGCACATGGACGATCGAACGGAACGGCGCGAAGACATCGCCATTGAGGCGGATGCGCATGTTCGGATGCTCGCGCGCGGCCTCGCGCAACTGGGCGCGAAGGCCTTCAGCGCCCACCGGACGCGAATTGACGTAAAGCCCGCCGTTGCGATCGACGGAAACCGTCGTCAGCTCGGGATGCGCCTTGACCTGCCGTGTCGCGTTCGCGTGCGGCAGCTCAATGGGCAGCTCCTTTTCGATCTTCTTCATCTGGGAGGAAACCAAGAAAAAGATCAGCAGCAGAAAGACGCAGTCGATGAGCGACGTCATCTGGATTTCAACAGGCTCCTCGTCTTCAAATTTGACGGCCATCTCGAGAATTCTCCTGAGGGGTGGTGAATGACAGATGCGCGCGAAAACCAGCGCGCGGACGGATCAGTGGGAAATCCTGATGAAGAGGTTGTGGACCAGGTCGCTGACCTCTTCCTCCAGGATCACGGCGTAGAGACCCAGCCGGTGCTTGATGATGTTGTGCATGAAAAGCGCCGGCATCGAAATCGCCAGACCAGCCACCGTCGTGATGAGCGCCTTGCTGATGTCGTCGGCCAGAATCGCCGGATTGCCCATCTCGCCGACGGCCGCGACCGTCGTGAACGCGCCCAGCAGGCCGACCACCGTGCCGAAGAGGCCCAGCAGCGGCGACAGCGTCGCCACCGTCGCCAGCATGGCGGACTTGCGGTTTTCCAGGCGCAGCTCGCGGCTGGCCTTGTCCTCCGCGAACATCTTGACCTCCTGGAAGTCGGTGCTCTCGGCGTGCTCCAGCATCGTCTCCACCACGCGCGCCAGCATGCTGCGGTCCTTGGCGCACACCGCGCGGACTTCGTCGATCTTGTCGTCGCGCCAGAGCGACACGATTTTCGATGAAAAACCTTCCGGCACGATCCGCTTCAAACGCAGATTGAAGGCGCGTTCCAGCGCGCAGCCAAGCCCGAGGATCGAGAGCGCGCCAAGGAAGATCATCGTCCGGCCGCCCTGGATGCACCAGGTCACCCACTGATCCAGCGCCGTCTTTTCCGGCGTCGGCGCAACCTCGCCCTCGATCGCGGCCACCACATTCGTATCCGAACCCGAAAGCGCCACATCGACTTCCGACGTCGGCCCCTGGGCGGACGAAACATCTGCCGATGCCGCTGCAATCATCACTGCTGCCATAGCCAAAATGAAGCGAAACATGTTTTACTCCGAATGAATGAAAAAAGTTGAAACCAGCCGCTGCGGCTCGTGCCGAAGACGGATGTTCCATGCCTTGAGCATAAGCCATGCCAAACCCACACAAGACCTTGCCGTCCATCGCCTGACGCACCCGCGACGTCGCCATGAAACACCGTCTATAGGCGCACATCCTGCCCAAACCGCACCATCGTGGCCGCGTCTCGACACCCCCACGCCACCAGACAATGAGTGCATTCAAAAGTATGCACCTCCAGTCGCAAAACCGTTCCCGCACAGCGGCAGGCAACCAGCGGCTAGAGCCGAAAGGCGGCTTTGGCGCGAACTTTGTCGAAGAGAGCGGCTAGCGGCCAGGGGGGGGGGGGTTGGATCAGTCGGATCAGTCTGATCATTGGTTTCGCTCAGCGCCGCGTACCGTTCCGCGCCCACCCGTAAAGCCCTCCGCGGCGGGCAGCCTGCGGAGACCGCAGCCCCCATCGACACGGCTCACGACGGGCGAGCGAAGCGGCACCCGTTCAAGCTTCAGCTTTTCCGAACGAGCACGAGCGCGCGAACGTGGCAGCGTCTCGACAGCCCCTGGCCGCCAAGCGTCGGCAATCGCCCGGGCGATTGCCGGCGGCCCCCCGCCCCGGGCCGCCCCCCCCCGCTTCCCTTTCCGCCGCCAATCCGGTATCATACCCGCCATGAAGCGAACCGAACTCGAAACCGCCGGCCATCCCCGCCCCCGGCACATCGTCTGGGACTGGAACGGCACGCTGCAAGACGACGTCCACGCCGCCGTGAACGGCATCAACCACCTGCTCGTCCAGCGCGGCCTCCCGACCGTCGACATCGACCGGCACCGCCGCCTGTTCTCCTTCCCCGTCCGCAACTACTACACCGCCCTCGGCTTCAAGCTGGAGCAGGAGAACTGGGAACGCCTCTCCAAGGACTTCATCGACGCCTTCCTCCGCGACGAACCCTACGAACTCTTCCACGGCGCCCGCGCCGCCCTCGAAGCCCTGCACGACAACGGCGTCGCCATGTCCGTGCTCTCGGCCTCGGAGCAGTCCACGCTCGACGCCTCGCTCGCCCGCCACGGCCTCCGCGACTTCTTCTGCAACGTCAAGGGCCTCGACAACCACGGCGCCGCCTCGAAAGTCCACCTCGCCGAATCGCTTTTCGCCCGCATCGGAGGCCCCTTCGACGACGTCTGGATCGTCGGCGACACCACGCACGACAAGGAAGTCGCCGACGCCGCCGGCTGCCAATGCCTGCTCCTCGCCTGCGGCTACCAGTCCCAGGAGCGCCTGCTCGCCTGCGGCTGCGACGTGCTCGACTCCATCGCGAACGTCCCCGCCTTCTTCGGGTGCAAGTCAAATTGACATTTCGACGCGTTTGTGCGACTATAGACAAATTCAAAAAAGCGGTTCAGCGCTGATTCCGGCGATTCTCTTGGCAGAAAAGCCCGTCCCGCCGCCGTCCCCTCGATTCGCACCCCGAGACTCCGAGCATGAAACTCCCCGTAAGCTGGCTATCCGACTACATCGACATCGCAGACCTTTCCGTCCAGGAACTCGCCGAACGCATCACGTTCGCCGGGATCGAGATCGAAGGCATCGAACAGGTCGGCCCGTGCTTCGACAACATCGTCGCCGGCGAAGTCCGCGCCTGCGCCCCGCACCCCGATTCCGACCACCTCCACGTCGCCCGCGTCTTCGACGGCGACGCCGAGACGCAGGTCGTCTGCGGCGCCCCCAACTGCCGCGCCGGCATCGTCGTGCCCTTCGCCCGCATCGGCGCCGTCATGGCCGACGGCACGGCCATCAAGAAGGGCAAGCTGCGCGGCGTCGAATCCTTCGGCATGCTCTGCTCCGGCCGCGAGCTCGGCCTTTCCGGCGACCACGAGGGCATCCTGGAGATGGATCCCGCCACGAAGCCGGGCACCCCGCTCGCCGAAATCTACGGCGAGGCGGAAACCGTCTTCGACGTCGAAATCACCTGGAACCGCCCCGACTGCCTCAGCATCATCGGCATCGCCCGCGAGTTCGCCGCCATCCTGGGGCGCCCGCTCAAGATGCCCGCCATCGACTTCCCCGTCTCCGGCCGGAAAGCGGCCGACCTCTGCAGCGTGACCGTCCACAACCCGGCGCAGTGCCCTCACTACCTCGCGCGCGTCCTGACGCACGTCGAGCGCCTCCCCAGCCCCGACTGGATGCGCCGCCGCCTCGAACTCTGCGGCATGCGCTCCATCGACGTCGTCGTGGACGTCTCCAACTACGTCATGCTCGAATGCGGCCAGCCGCTGCACACGTTCGACTACGACCAGGTCGCCGACCACGCCATCCACGTCCGCAACGCGACCGACGGCGAGAAGATCAAGACGCTCGACGACGTCGAGCGCGCGCTGGACGCCGACACGCTCCTCATCGCCGACACCGCCGGCCCGCTCGCCATCGCCGGGGTCATGGGCGGCGAAGGCAGCGAAATCCGCCCCGAGACGCGCGCCGTCCTCCTCGAAAGCGCGAGCTTCGCCGCGCCGTCCGTCAAGCGCACGGCCACGGCCCTCGGCATGCGCACGGAATCCTCGCACCGCTTCGAACGCGGCGTCGACCCCTTCCTCACGGACTGGGCCAGCCGCCGCGCCTGCGCCCTGCTCGTCCGCCACGCCAACGGCGTCGTGGCCGAGGGCGTCGTCGAAGCCGACGCTCGCCCCAAGGAGAAGACCCGCGTCACCCTGCGCTTCCGCCGCGCCTGCGAAGTCATCGGCCTGGACATCCCCGCCGACCGGCAGGTCGCCATCCTCGCCAGCCTCGGCTTCGCGCTCGAATCCTCCACGGACGCCACGGCCACGTTCGCCGTCCCCACCTGCCGCGTCGATGTCGATTGCGAGGCGGATCTCATCGAGGAAGTCGCGCGCATGAGCGGCCTCGACGCGCTCCCCGACGTCCTCCCCGCCACGACCATCGTGCCGGACGCCGACGACTCGCCCGCGCGCGCCGCCTCGGCCTGCCGCCACACGCTCGTCGCCCTCGGCTTCTCCGAGATCATGAACTACAGCTTCACCGCGCCGGCCACGCTCGACGCCCTCACCCCCTCCGCCGCCGGCCGCCGCGTCGTCCTGCCCAACCCCGTCAGCGCCGACAACTCGGTGCTGCGCGATTCGCTCGTCCCGCAGATGGTCGAGACGATGGGCGGCAACAACGCGCACGGCAACGCCACGGCCGCCCTCTTCGAGATGGGGCGCGTGTTCTTCAAGGACGCCAAGGGCGCCATCGCCGAAGAGGACCGCGTCTGCGTCGGCGTCATGGGCTTCGCCGGCCGCAGCGGCCTCGACAGCGCCCGCGCCGTCGAGCCGTCCGAATCCGCGCTCTGGCTCAAGGGCGCGCTCGAAGCGCTGCTCGCGCGCCTCCACGCCCCGCAGATGCGGCTGGAGCCGGTCGCGGCCGAAGGCTTCGAGCCCGGCTTCGCCGCCCGGATCATCATCGCCGGCCGCGAGGCCGGCGTCATCGGCCTCGTCGCCGGCGCCCTGCGCCGCCACTGGCGCATCGCCTCGCCGCTCGTCGTCGCCGAAATCCGGCGCGACGCCATCCTGGGCAACGTCTTCAAGGTGGTCGCCGCCAGGGACGTCCCCGCCTTCCCCGCCACGACGCGCGACATCGCCCTCGTCGCCGGCGACGGCGTCACGCACGAGCAAATCCTCAAGACCATCCGCAAGGCCGCGCCGCCGGAGCTCGAGGACGTGCGCCTGTTCGACATCTTCAAGGGCAGAAGCCTCGGCGCCGGCAAGACCAGCCTCGCCTACAGCCTCACCTACCGCGCCGCCGGGCGCACCCTCACGGACGAGGAGGCCAACGCCTTCCACAACAAGATCAAGGACGCGCTCAAAGCCGCCCTCGCCCTCGAAATCCGGGAAGGCTGACCGCCCCGCCCGTTTTCATACGCCAACGCACCAACAGAAAGCCAATTTTCAATGAAAAGTCTCGTTGTCCTCGCCGCCGGCATGGGAAGCCGCTATGGCGGCCTCAAGCAAATGGATCCCGTCGGACCCAAGGGCGAATTCATCCTCGACTACAGCGTCGACGACGCCCTCGACGCCGGCTTCAGCCGCATCGTCTTCGTCATCCGCCGCGACATCGAAAAGGACTTCCGCGACATCGTCGGCCGCAAATGGGAAGCCGTCGCGGACGTCCGCTACGCCATGCAGGATCTCGACGACCTGCCGCCGGGCTTCTCCCCGCCGCCCGACCGCGTGAAGCCCTGGGGCACCGCGCACGCCGTCCTCGCGGCCCGCCGCATCGTCACCGGCTCCTTCGCCGTCGTCAACGCCGACGACTTCTACGGCGCCGAGGCGTTCCGCCTCAACGCCGGCTTCCTCGACGCCACCGCCTCCGAGCCCTACACCCACTGCATGGTGGCGTACCGCCTCGACAAGACGCTCTCCAAGTTCGGCGGCGTCTCGCGCGGCATCTGCACCGTCGACGGCGACGGCATGCTCGTCGACATCCGCGAACGCCTCGCGCTCCAGCGCGGCGACGACGGCGTCGTGCGCGACGGCGACGACGCCTTCCCCGACGACACGCTCGTCTCCATGAACATGTTCGGCTTCAAGCGCTCCTACATCGACATGCTCGAAGCGGCCTTCCCGGCCTTCCTCAAGGCCAACGTCGCGCAGCCCAAGGCCGAATTCCAGGTGCCGACCGCGCTGGGCGAATTCCTGCGCGCCGGACGCGTCAAGGTCAAGGTCCTGCGCACCGAGTCCGAATGGTTCGGCATCACCTGCCGGGAAGACCGCGTCGAGGTCGTCGAACACCTGAAGAAACTCAAGAAGAAGTAGACCCGCCATGCCCGCCCCCGCTCCGCTTGACACCGCGCGCCGCTCCGGCTTCACGCTGCTGGAGGTGCTCATCGCCATCGCCGTCATCGTCATCCTCGGCACCGTCGTCGGCATCAACCTCAAGGACTTCATCCCCGAGAGCCGCCAGAACGCCGCGCGGATGCAGCTCGGCGAGTTCAAGACGGCGCTCCAGATCTACGTCAACGACAACGGCTTCCCGCCCACCCAGCGCCAGGGGCTCGAGGCGCTCGTCGCCAAGCCCGCCATCCCCCCCATCCCGCAGAACTACAAGCCCAACGGCTACCTCGACTCGAAGTCCGTCCCCAAGGACCCCTGGGGGCGCGACTACGCCTACCTCTGCCCCGGCACCGACGGCGAAGCCTACGAAGTCGTCTGCTACGGCGCCGACGGCGAAGAAGGCGGCGAAGGCTACGACGCCGACCTCTCCACCCGGAGGTAGAGAGGAGAGAGAAGAGAGGAGTGAGAGGAGTTCAGGTTGTGCTCGAAATGATGAGTGACGAGGCGTCCTGCGGGTTTTCTTGCGCGTTCGATTCAGCCTCTTTTCGGTGCGAAGCAGGTAGGGCGACGCCGTCCCGGCTAGCCGCATGGCCTACGCCCATCCACCGACGAAAATTCAGTGCGAAGCAGGTAGGGCGACGCCGTCCCGGCTAGCCGCATGGCCTACGCCCATCCACCGACGAAAATTCAGTGCGAAGCAGGTAGGGCGACGCCGTCCCGGCTAGCCGCATGGCCTACGCCCATCCACCGACGAAAATTCGGTGCGAAGCAGGTAGGGCGACGCCGTCCCGGCTAGCCGCATGGCCTACGCCCATCCACCGACGAAAATTCGGTGCGAAGCAGGTAGGGCGACGCCGTCCCGGCTAGCCGCATGACCTACGCCCATCCACCGACGAAAATTCATCACTCATCATTTTAAATGCTCTTCTGTGCCTTCCGTGGACAAAACCCCACCTGCGCCAATCCAGAAAATCAGTTGAGGCTTTTTGAGCTTTCGACTATAATGGCGCAACTCATACCAAACAACAGCGGTTCCCAGCACTAGCAACCCCATGCCACACGTCGTCGCAGTCGCCAACCAAAAGGGCGGTGTCGGAAAGACCACCACCGTGGTCAACCTCGCCGCCGTGCTCGCCTCGCTCGGCAAGACCGTCCTCGTTCTCGACCTCGATCCGCAGGCGAACGCCACCTCCGGCCTCGGCGTCGAGCCCAAGGCCGGCGTGAGCCTCTATCCCGCGCTCATCGGCGCCAGCCAGATCGACGACGTCATCGTCGGCACCTCGATCGAGAACGTCAACCTGATCCCGGCCGAAGTCAACCTCGCCGGCGCCGAAATCGAAATCGCCCGCATGCCCGACCACCTCGGCGGCCTCGCCAAGGTGCTCGACCCCATCCGGCAATCCAAGGTGTTCGACTTCATCGTCATCGACTGCCCGCCCTCGCTCGGCATCCTGATGACGAGCGCGCTGGCCGCGACGGACAGCGTCCTCGTCCCGATGCAGTGCGAATACTACGCGATGGAAGGCCTCAGCGTCATCGTCGGCCTGGTCGAGCGCATGCGCGCCGGCGGGGCCAACCCCAGGCTCTTCATCGAAGGGATCGTCATGACGATGTTCAGCCGCACCAAGCTCGCCGACGACGTCGTCGAGCAAGTCCGCGGCCACTACGGCAGCCTCGTCTACGACTCGATCATCCCGCGCAGCGTGCGCGCCGGCGAAGCCCCCAGCTTCGGCCTGCCCGTCGTCGCCTACGCGCCGTCCTCGTCCGTCGCCGTCGGCTACTTCAACTTCGGCGCGGAGTTCCTGGCGCGCTTCAACCTCCGCGCCTCGCTCGACCGCTCGACCGACCTGCCGCCGCAACCCAAATCATCCAACCTCGCCTAGAGGCCTCGTCAAGACTTCCCATGGACACCTCCAACACTCGCGCAAAATGGTCTGGCCAGCTCGCCTTCGTGCTGGCCGGAGCGGCCTCGGCCGTCGGGCTCGGCAACCTCTGGCGCTTCCCCTACCTCGCCGCCAAGTACGGCGGCGGCATCTTCCTGCTCACCTACCTCGTCCTCGTCTTCACCTTCGGCTTCAGCCTGATGGTGGCCGAAGTCGCCATCGGGCGCCGCACCGGCCTCAGCGGCCTGGCGGCCTTCAAGGCCCTCGACCGGCGCTTCGGCTTTCTCGGCTGGCTCGTCACGGCGATCCCCGTCATCATCCTTCCCTACTACTGCGTCATCGGCGGCTGGGTGGGGCGCTATTTCGTCGGCTACGGCCTCAGCCTCGTCAAGACGGGCGTCATCGCCGACCCCGCGGGCGACACCTTCTTCCAGGCGTTCGTCACCCATCCCGCGCTGCCGCTGCAGTACGCCATCTTCTTCATCGCGCTGACGTTTTTCGTCGTCGCGCTCGGCGTCAAGCATGGCATTGAACGCGCCAACATGATCATGATGCCCCTGCTGCTGCTCGGCATGCTGGCCCTCATCGGCTTCACCCTGACCCGCCCCGGCTCCGCCGAAGGGATCGCCTTCTACCTCAAGCCCGACTTCGCGAAGTTCTCCTTCAAGACCGTGCTCGGGGCGATGGGGCAGATGTTCTATTCGCTCTCCCTGGCCATGGGCATCATGATCACCTATGGCTCGTACATGCGCAAGGCCGACAACATCGAACGCTCCTCGCGCCACATCGCGGCGTTCGACACCCTCGTCTCCGTGCTGGCCGGCATGCTCGTCATCCCGGCGATCTTCATTTTCTCCGGCGGCAAGGCCGATGCCATGCAGTCCGGCCCCGGGCTCATGTTCCAGACGCTGCCCAAGGTCTTCGCAGGCATGCCCGGTGGCGACCTCACCGGGTTCGTCTTCTTCACCCTCGTGCTCTTCGCGGCGCTGACCTCCTCCATCTCCCTGATGGAGACGATCGTCGCCTCCATCCAGGACGCCCTGCGCCTCGACCGCCTCCAAGCCGCGTCCATCACGTTCGTCGCGACGATCCTCCTCGCCGTGCCCAGCGCATTCGGCTACGGCCGCTGGTCGCACATCACGCCCTTCCGCGACATGCCGTTCCTCGACTTCTTCGACTTCATCAGCAACAGCGTGCTGATGCCGACGGCCGCCTTCCTGACCTGCATCTTCGTCGGCTGGGTCGTCGGCCCCAAGGTCGTCATCGACGAAGCCTCGATCCCGACCCCCTTCCGTCGCCGACGCCTCTTCGTCGCGATGATCCGCTACATCGCCCCGATCCTGATTCTCGGGATCCTCGTCAGCTCCATCCTCACCGCGCTGAACATCATTGTGATCTGAGCATCCCCCACCCTGCCGCGCACCCGTCCTCATCGTACGGGCGGGGCTTCGTCCCCGCCCTAGGCTCTCGCCCGCAGCCTCCCCATATGCAGAGCCCGCCCCTGTTGAAACCCGCTCGGCGAAGCCGCCACAGCCGGGCTTCAAACTTCAAATGTCCGATTTCGCTCAGACTTACGACATCTCCGCCAGCTCTTCCGCCGTCACGGTTTCCCAGCCGGGTTGACGGAGGATGTGGAGCAGGAGCGCGGCGCAGGCGACGGCGTCGTAAAGCGCGTCGTGGGGAGCGCGGCCGGGGCAGAGGCCGACGATGCCGGGCACGAGCCCGAAGCACTCGGTCAGCCGCTCCAACTCATACGAAGGCAAGCCCGGCCATGCGGCGCGGGCGAGCGTCAGCGTGTCGATCCAGGGGCCAAAGACATGCAGCGGCGCAACGGCCGCCAAAAGACTGCGCTCGGTGCCGGCGTTGTGCGCCACAATGAACGTGCCGGCCAGCTGCGCCATGACCTGCGGCCACAGGTCGTGAAGCGTCGGCGCCGCCGCGATTTCCGCGCGGAGCAGCGCATGGCGTCCCGGCGCATGAGGATTGAAGGGACGCGGCCCCACCCGGAGCAGGCTCTCGAAGAACCCGCCCCCGATTTCGCCATCGACGATCGGCGCGATGCCGATCTGCCACGGCTCGTTCGAAAGCCCCGGCACGCTGCCGGTGCTTTCGAAATCCAACGCGACGGCTCGCAGGCGCGTCATGGCATCACGGCTCCAGGATGTGCATCCACACGGACGTCCTGCCGATGCGGATGCGCGCATCGACGCTCGTGCCGGGCGGAACCTGCTCGCCTTGGAGATCGATGTCGGCATACGCCACGCGGTAGGAATCCGTGCCGTCGTTCTCGACCACGTCGCGCAGCACGGCGATCTTGCCCGGAAAACGACGCGAAACGAGGCGCCGATGCGTGCCGAGCTTCGCTTCGACTCGATGACCGAGGCGGACGCGCGCCGCGTAGCGCTCGGGAATGCGCAGCTTCATGGTGCAGACCTCGCCGCCAAACACCTCGTAGAGCACGAGATCCGGGCGGATCATCTCGCCCACGTAAAAGGTGTAGCGCACCACGCGACCGGAAATGGGCGCGCGAACGGTGCGCGCGTCAAGCGCGGCCTTCGCCCGGTTCGCCACCTCGCGCAACGCCGCCACATTCTGGCTCAACGCAGCCACCTGCTTCAGCGGAACCGACATGTCGACCTCGTGCAACGCGCGCAGACGATCCTCCGCACGGCGCACGGCAAACTCGTCGTTGGAAAGCTGGCGCCCCGACGCAAGCGCCTTCTCGTGGAGCTGGCGGGTGAGTTCAAGCGTCTTGCGCATCTGCTCCAGCTCAATCTCGGCGGCGATGATCGCGTTTGTATGACGGCGAAGCGCATCAGCCGCCTCCGCCTCGCGATACGTCAGCTCCGCCTCGCCTTGCGCCACCTTGGAGTTGGCCTCTTCAAACGCCGCGCGCTCCGTATCATCCTCGAGCCGAAGCAAGACGTCGCCTGCCTGCACCTCGTCGCCGGACGTCTTGAGAATCTCGGCAAGCCGCCCTTCGGCGGCCGAGCGCACCTCGGCATACTCCATCGTCGTCACATAGCCTCTGGCGTAAGCATATTTCGGCATTTTAATGACATGCCCAATCAAGCCAACCACCAGCACCAACAGAGCGGCAACGCGCAATGCGCTTTTCAGCCGGCTTCTGCGCTGCTGAGCCGTCTCCGGCGGTTTCTGCCCTGTTGTCGTTCGAACATCGCCCATGGTGAAATCCGCCTCCTACGCCCTGTCCTTCGTTCTGAGAAAATCCTTCGGCACGGAACGCATCCCGCCCGAATCGCCGCGATAGCGCTTGATGCAGAGGTTGCACTCGTCGCAATCCCGGTCGTAGCAGTTGCGGTGGACGCGCGCCGGGTACATCTTGCGAAACGCCTCGAAGCATTCATCGGAGCAGAAGCAATAGCGCTCCTGCGTCGTGCCAAACGCCACCTGCACGAGATGGAAGCCGTCGTTTGAGAGATCGGCATCCTTGCCGCACCAGCCGCAGGCAATGTCCATGCGCTCGCGCAGACCCCGCTCGCGCTCCCGCAATTCCTCGTCGAGCCACACGTACTCGATCCACTGGACCGAATGCGCCGGGAGCCGCGCAAAAACCGCGTCGCCGCGCAGAATGATCGTCACGCCGTTCTTGACGACATAGACGGCGTCCCCGGCAATCGGCTCGCCGCCTCCCACAAGATGAACGCGAACGCCGCCAATCTTCGGCGTGGACCACGAGCTCCAGCCGCAGGCCTTGCACACCGAGACGAAGAGATGCTGGCGAAGCGCGTCGCCGCACTCAGGACAGCGCCCGCGCTGCAAAATGTGAAGACGGTTGAGCGAGGATTCCGCAGCCGATCGGACCTTTTTGTCCGCCGTCTTCTGCGAGCGCTCCAGCGACGTGTCCTCGCCAATGATGCGCAAGTCGTCTTCAAAGCGCTCCTTGTCGGTGTCCTGGAAAAGCAGATCCGACGGAAGCGTCGTGAGGGCGTCGGCCATCGGCGCCTCCGACGGATCGTCTTTTGAGAATATTCGTCTAATCGTATCTATCGGCATGGTTCGTTCTCCCTATGGTCTTGAAAGCACATCAGCCCCAGTCGGCAGGTCGGCCGCACCGGGAGCCACCAGCTCCACCGGATTGACGCCTGCGGCGTGGCAGAGTTCCACCAGCGCGCTCATGACCGAGCGCGCCACAACAATGCAGCGGCGCACCGCCGCCGTCAAGTCCTTCTGCGCATCGAGCACGTTGCGGCTCGTGCCCTCGCCCAAATTGAAACGCTGCTCCTCGGCGGCCAGCGTCTTCCGGGCCTCCTCGATCGCCTCGGCGGCGAGCGACAGCCGTCCGACCGCGCCCGCGAAATCCGCTTGCGCCCGAACGAGCGCCCCGAGCACGGCGTTCTCGACGGCCGCCGCATCCGCCAGCGCCGCCTCCAGCTCGGCCGTCGCTGCCGCCACATCCAATTGGATCCCGCGGCGATCCAACGGACGCCGCCAGGCGAGGCCAATCTCGAAAAGCGCGTTCTCGGACGTCGTCAGCGACTCATTGCCAAAGACGCCGGACTCCGACTCGCCGCGCCAGCCCGCCCCCGCCGTCAGATCCAGCGAATCCTTCGCCTGCTCCTCGACAAGGCGCCGCGCCGCCGCCGCCGCCTCCACCGCCGCCGCCGCGATGAGGCAGGACGGATGACGACGAAGCACGTCGTCCGCATTGACAAGGATTGCACCGCGCCCGACAATGGATTGAGCGACGGCGACAAGGTCGTTCGTCTCGCCGGAAACGGCCGCCGGAACGGCCGCGGCCGCTGAAGGCATGGCGTGAAGCCCAAGGCGTTCGCGCAGCGTTTCCAGCCGGTTCTGCACGATCTGGCGGGCTTCCAGCACTTCCTCGCGCCGAATCGCGACCTCATAGCGTGTTGGGAACACCTGGTAGGCGGCGACGTCCTGCATCAGGGAACGTTCGGTCGTCTGCTCGCAAAGCCGCTCCGCGCGTTGCGCCGCATTTTCGACCGCCTGCAAGTCGGCCAGCCCCTGGATGTGATCGAGCCAAGCCAGCAGCCCGCCCCGGGCGACGGCATGCTGAGCCTGGAGACGCTCCCCGCGTCGGCGCAGCGCCAGCGCATGGCGCTTCGAAAATTCATGCCGATGAAGCCCATAGGCCGCGTCGCGAAGCAACGGGATGCGCAGACGAGCGCCCAGCGCGGTCTGCACCAGGTCCCCGCCTTGTTCGGATTCGGCGAGGACGCGCTCCGCCGCACCGGCGCCGACATAGACGCCCCCGCCGACCGGCGCCTCCACGCCGCCTTCGAACGTCACCGCATCGCTCGGCGCAACGCGCCCGATCGAGATGCCAGGCACGTCGCCCGCGCCTTGCGCATAGCCCGCGCCGACAGCCAGCGCCGGCGAACGAAACGCAACGTCAAGCGCGTCGGCCTGCGCAGCGGCGGACGCTTCGCGAAACCGAGCCGTCCGCACCGAAGGGTGCGCAACCACCGCCCGCACAAGATTGGAAGCAAAGACGCCATCGATCTCAAGAAGGGGGAAGGCCCCGCCAGCCGAGACCAGGGGGATCGCACCCAGCAACGCCAACGCTGCAATCGCATGGAAGGAGAAACATGTTGAAACTCCTGCGCCTGTCTGTCTGAGAATCATATCACGCTGAAAACCAAAGAAGAAAAATCAACAACTAGGAAGCGAGGCCCCTGAGGCGCAACAGCGCGACAGGGTTCGGCTCGCGACCGGAAAAGGCCCGGAAGACATCCATCGGATGTTCACCCCCGCCGCAGGCAAGGAAGGTCTCGGCATAGCGCTTCCCGAGGCGCTGGATCGCCTCGTCGTCCTCAATGCCGGCATCGAGGAAACTGAGGAAAACGTCCGCCGCCAGCACCTCGGCCCACAGGTAGCTGTAGTAGCCTGCGGCATAGCCGCCGGCAAAGACATGGGCAAAAGTGCAAAGCGAGCGATCCTCGGGGAGTCGGGGCAAAACGGAAAAGCGGCGCGACGCCGCCGCCTCGGTGGCGGCAATCGTGGGATGCGTCTCGGAGGGGAACTTCGCATGCAAATCCATGTCCACAAGCCCGAAACGGAGCTGCCTCGCCATGCCCATCGCGGCGTTGTGCGTGTCGGAGGCATGAATGCGCTCGAGCGTGTCGTCGTCGAGGGGCTCGCCCGTTTCGACATGACGCGAGAGGCTGCGAAGCACGTCCGGAAGCCGGCTCCAGTTTTCAAGGAATTGGCTGGCGACCTCGACGGCGTCCCACTCGATGTTGTTGATGCCGGACGCCTCGGGGATGTCGACGCGGGTGAGCATGTGCTGGAGCGCATGGCCAAACTCATGGAAGAGCGTGGCGATCTCGGATGGCGTCATGCAAGAGGGCTTCCCGGCCGCGGGGACGGCCTGGTTGCAGACGATCAGCGCGATGGGACGCCGGATCGCACCATCGGGCAGGACTTCGCGCGTCTGGAATTCATTCATCCACGCGCCGCCGCGCTTCGTCTCCGGACGGCTGTACGGATCAAGGTAGAACCAGGCGAGCGTGTCGCCGGCTTTGTCGGTCACACGGAAGAACCGCACGTCGGGGTGCCAGACGGGCGCCTCGCCGTCGGCGGGCGCGATGCGCGCGCCGACAAGCTTCTCGACAAGCGCAAAAAGACCGGAAAGCACATGCTCGAAGGGGAGATAGGGACGGAGCGCTTCCGGCGAATAGCCGAAGCGCACTTCGACTTGCCGACGCGACCAGTACGCCGTGTCCCAAGGACGGAGTTTGCCGCCGTCAAAGCCGTTGGCCTCGGCGAACCGCTGGAGATCGACAAGCTCCGCCTGCGCCTTCTCCATGACAACGGAGCCGACGCGATCGAACAACGCGTAAACGGGGTCGGCGGAACCGGCCATCTTCATGTCGAGGCTGAGCGCCGCGTAGTCGGCGTAGCCCGCCAACGTCGCCATCTCGCGGCGCAACGCAAGGATGCGCTCGATGATCGGGCCGTTGTCAAGCTCGCCCGACGACGCGCGCGTCAGACTGGCGCGAAGAAGCTGTTCACGAAGGTCGCGACGTTCGGCATACTGCATGAAGGGCGCGAGAACGGCATGCTCGAGCGAGACGCGCCAAGGGCCGTTCTCGGGCGTCGCGCCCACCTCGCCCGACTTGCGGGCCGCCTCGGCACACGCTTCAAGCAACGTCCCCGGCAGCCCCGCAACATCGTCGCGGCTGCGCAGCGTCATCGAATAGCGCTTCGTGGCGTCGATGACATTGTTCGAGAACTTCATCGACAGCGCGGACAGCTCCTGGACAATGGCGTTGAAACGCTCCTTCTCCTCGCCGTCGAGGCCGACGCCGCTTTGGCGGGCGCCTTTGAGCGACGTGTCGATCACACGCTGCCGATCACGGTCGAAGCCGTCGAACGCAGGCGATCCACGCAAGGCCAAAAGCGCGTCGTAAAGCGGACGGCTCTGCACGACGCGCATGAAGAACGTCACGATCCGAGGCTGAAGCGCCTCTTCGACCTTCCGCCAGGCATCGCAGTTGGCCACGCTGACGAGGTGCATGACGACCCCCCAGACGCGGCTGAGCGGAGTCGTCGCCTCGCGCAGGGCGACGATGCGCCCTTCCCACGTCGGTTCGCCACGACGCTCGATCTCGGCAACCTGCGTTTCCGCAGTCGCGATCAACGCATCCACGGCGGGAGCCGCATGCTCCGGACGAATGGCGGCGAAATCGGGAAACTCGGCGAGGGGCAGCAATGGATTGTCAGACATGGCTTGTGCAAGGGAAAAGGTGGATGAAGATGCTAGAAGGGACGACCGTCGAAGCGGGGGCGCTGGCGACGCGCCTGGATTTTGGGCTGCTCCAGAAAGAGCGCATACCATTCGTCGCCGAAACCCGCATTGCTGAACTCGCGAAGCTTGTTGTTGGCGAGGCGGTCCCGGTTGCGGTTGAGCGTTTCGTTCTCGTTGTCCTTGCAACCGTTCACCAGCAACGCGTGCGCCTTGTCCGGCATGTCGTTCTTGAGATAGATCCAGGCCAACAGCGCATAGAGCAGCGCGCTCTGATTGTACTTCAGCCGCGCCTTCGCCTTGATGAACGTCCTTTCAATCGCCTCGGGCGGCTCCTTGTTCACATGCTGCCGCGCCATTTTCATGGCGGCGCCCATCGGTTCAAGGATCAGGCAGCGCGGCATCAGCTCGTCCACCTTCTTGAAATCCTTCATCTGGTAGTGGAACTGCATGCGCGTCGTGTTGAGCTGACGCGAGAAAAGCGGCGTCCACTTGCAGAACGGCTCCAGCTTCTCCGTGAACGCCAGCGCCTCGGCGAGCAGCTTCTTCTGGAGCCCCTCCATCTCGGCCATCACGCGCTTGGGGTCGCCCACGGGGCGGTTCTGGTAGGCATTGACGCGAATCTGCATCTCCTTCTGCCCGCTCTCCAGAAGCGCTTGCATGTCGTCCATGATGGCGGTGATGCGCTTGCGGATGATGAAATTGACGAGAAACATCGTGGCGAAGAAAGCCAGGACGCCCCAGAGCAAAGCCCAGCCCCAGGCCACATCGCCCAAGCGCCAGGAAGAAAGAAAGACGGCCGCCGCAGCCATGCTGGCGATCAAAATGGAATACATTGAAAAACTCCTCGCGACCGCCGAACCACCCGGCGATCTGACAATTCCCACCAGTATAACAAAACGGCAATGGAATTTGAACCCCGAAAGCAATCAGATTCGCACTTGATATGCACACGCTTGCATGGCACAATGACTGCAATTCAGGAGAAAACCCATGCGCAACGACACCGTGAATGTCACACTGCGGCTTGACCGCAACGTAGGAATCATCCAATGCAGAGGTCGTTACAAGAACTGAAACACTTGGATTTGGCAAAGAGGACGGCAGGCAAACAGGCGGAACATCGCAACGCGAACAAAACGCGACGTCCTGAGGCGCCCCCGTTCGCACACGAGAAACTGCTCGCGTGGTACCGCGCAAATCATCGCGAAATGCCGTGGCGGGGCCATCCTTCCCCCTACGCCGTATGGGTCAGCGAAATCATGCTCCAGCAGACGCAAGTGGAGACGGTCAGACCTTATTTCGACCGGTTCATGGCTAAATTCCCGACCGTGCGCGACCTTGCGAACGCAGAACTCGAGGCGGCGCTGTCGCTATGGCAGGGGCTGGGGTACTATGCCCGCGCACGGAACCTGCATCGCGCCGCAAAAATGATTGCGGCGCAACAAGACGCGGCGCTGCCGCGCAAAGCCGCGGAACTCGCCATGCTGCCCGGCGTGGGAGACTACACGGCGGCGGCCATTGCGAGCATCTGCTTCGGGGAGCGCACGCCAGTCGTGGACGGCAATGTCGCACGCGTCTTCGCCCGACACGACCGGCTCGACGACGACTTCCGCGCGCAGCCGCCGCGACGGGCGTTGGCGAAACGACTCCAACCCGCCTTCGACGCAACGGAGTCGCCGGGCGATCTCAATCAGGCCATGATGGAGCTGGGGGCGCTCGTATGTCGTCCGCGGCGCCCTGATTGCGAAGCGTGCCCGCTGTCGACGGACTGCATCGCGCGCCAACGAGGCGAACAGGCGGACTATCCAAAACGCCCTTCCAAGCCCCCGCTGCCGGTACGTCGTGCCGTGGCCGTCCTGCTCCGATGCAGAAGACGCTGGCTGCTCGTGCAACGCGGGCGCGATGGCCTCCTGGGCGGCCTCTGGGAACTGCCCGGCGGACCGATCGAAGGAGACGAATCGCCAGAGGCCGCCGCCCGCCGACTCGTACCCGAACGAACCGGCATCAGACTCGGCGCCATTGAAGAGACGGGGCTCATCCGGCATGGCTTCAGCCATTTCACCCTCGAGTTGCACGTCCTCGCAGCAGAACGAGCGCCCGAACGATCCCGGCTTTCATCCAACGCATCAGCGCGTTGGGTCGCCGACGCCGATCTCGCCGCCCTGCCCGTGGCAACCGCCCACCGCCGAGCGCTTGGACTCGTCAAGTGAGGAAGACTGCATCTGCCTGGTTCCCGGATCCGGGCACCCCATGGCGTTTGAGCATGGCTGGTCTTTGCTCGGCGGAGACCTTCACTTCGCAAGAAGCGCCGAGCTTCGCTTGGCGCACTGGGGGACAGACCCTAAAACCCCCTGAAACGATGGGCGAAGACATCCGCCATGCTGCCCGACTTTGCTATGGTCTCGCCAAAAGCGTCATAGACATACTCCGCCACAACAACACCACTCTCATCCACATAGGCCATGACATTTCCGTTGTTGTCATAGAGCGGGAAGTACCATGTTTCATCTATCAGAACCGCCAACAAACCACCAACGCCGCCAGCGCCCTGCATCGTGCCTGAGAGGTCGCGCCCCCAAATGTAATGATTTGTCGTCGTGCCGGATGCAGTTGAAATTGTTTCCTGAAGCAGATTCCAACCGTCATAAACGAAGGTGGTTGTGTGGCAAGGTGTCCACTTCAACACCCTTCTGCTCATGTGGTCGTAGGCGTTGGACACAACGCAGACGTTGTTGGAGTAGGCGGCGGTCAAACGGTTTTCAGCATCATACGCATACGACCAAACGCCGTTGGTCAACAAATTGCCGTCGAGGTCATAGGTGGGATTGTCCACAGAAGGCACAGAAGACACAGAAATCTGAGAATACTGGTTCAGAGCATTCGCCGTGTAGGTTGTTGTGTCCGAATTGACCGAGGCGGTCGTGTGATTGCCTATGCTGTCATAAGCGTAAGTGTAGGCGTTTGAACGAACAGACGCCGCCGTGACTTCGCTTCTGGCGTTGTAGCCGAAGGTGTCGGCGTTGCGGCTGGTGACTCGGGCAAGGGTGTCGTAGCCGTACTGATAGGATGACACAACGGCTGAATCGACTTCATTGGAAACAAGCGAAACCAACTGTCTTCGATAGGCGTCACGGACTACGGCGCGGTTCAGCACGACGCCGTTGGTCAATGTCAGCGCATAGCCTGCATCATGCCCGTCGGACGTGTCGAGGTAGGCGACGGAGAAGACGGCGTTCGAGACGGGAGCAAGACGCTGAAAGGCATTGTAACCAATACTACTAACCCGGCCATAATTCATGCTGCAAATCAGGGGCACGGGTTTTCCAACCCGTGGACGAACACGGACAGGAATGTCCGTGCCCCTTTCCCAACGCCAAATTCCAGATCCCATGCCTCAATCTCCGTGCGCAACGCTATTTGTGGCCGGGTTAGTAGTAGCTCCCCAATCACAAACCGACAATGTAAAAATCATTCGAAACACCTCCAATCTAAAAGCCCTCAAATGATTTTAAGTTTAACCTGAGAAAAATTTGTGGATATTGATTTTGGTCATAAGTCTCCTCCAGTATTTCCCATTGCTCTGTAGGGAGGACAAGATGCAACTTGTGGCTCAAGTGCCATGCGAATCCAGGAGGAGCAGAAACTACCGTAATGACCACTCCGTCAGAATAATCAAAGTCTATCTCCCAATCTGTATTCTGCCCAGCGCCACCTATCACCCCGTCTTTTCCATAGGAAATCAAGCGCACCTTTTTCGATTCATTTAGGTTCTCTACAATTAATGGGAATCCCCAGACATCCTTGACCTGACTTGTTTCTAAATGCTCAAAACAAATTTCCGTCTCGTTTTTTATGCGTTGAAGGCTTCCCGCCAAGCGATGTAGGACCAAGGGATCCGCTGCATTTGCCATTATACTCACTTGGTCAAAAAAAACTGCTGTTTTCACTCCTTTGTTGTAGTTTTTTACAAGATCTGACAAAATCCAAATGAAAGAAGGAGCGAATATGCACAAAAGAACCAGTTGTCGAATTAGAACAGCAAACTTGTTCTGGGGCTTTGGCGCAAACAACGCCTCAGAAATGACTTCTCTTACTGATATTTTCATCTAATTTCTACTTCGCTGGACGGGTTGGTGTGGGGAGTTCATAGCGGAAAACGGGGCGTGCAGGTGAAACATAGACATAGCCAAATGGATTAGCCAACGTTTCCCAACGTTGCTGTCCTGCAAAACAACCAAAGACATAAACGAGCCCTAGATCATACCCTCTTCCGGAAAATGTGAAGGAATCTGGGTTAAAGAAAGCCATTTCGCTAAGAGTTATACTTCCGCCCCATCCATGACCACCAATGATAAATCCGTATGTAGGCCATGACAAATCGGTATATTGCAAAGCAATGTTTGATTTCTCTTCCGCATCAAAAACTTGTAGTGAAAAACCATCGTCAAGGTACGAATTTGCAGTTTTCCATAAATCCCTGCGCAATCTAACACTTTCATGTCCTTTAAGAGCCAAGATATAATCTCTAATGGCATAGACAAAATTCCCACCAGGCTCAGGTTTTCGTACAACATATTCCTCCATTTCCGGAAGCATAAATAGAATCCGATTGGGAATATAAAACTCACACGACTTCTCAAGTTCATCTTGGGATGAGAACTTTGTGCCATTCATGTCTTTTCTGGCCCATTCTAAAGCTTCATTAGGCCATAACATAGCACCTTGTCCTAATTGCCACAATGTGTCTTTAGACAAACTTGTTCTAACAGCCTTGGCCCACCCAAGGTTGCGTCTCTCTACTTTCCACTCCAACCCCATCACATCAAACAGATTCAACCCATCGTTTCTACAAAACGCATACAGATTTACCCCGCCTTTTTCCTCGATGGGATCGCGGTTGAGCCAGCGGTGCATTGTTGGATCATAGAAACGATAGCCATAGTAGTAAAGCCCAGTTTCAGCGTCGTGGTACTTGGTGCTGAAACGATGTGCCAGAG